>WJKA01000090.1 GCA_014729375.1 Chitinivibrionales bacterium | reverse complement strand
CAGTGTTATCACTAGTGTTTTGTGAGAGCTACCGGGAAACTGATTGCCACTTTAGCATGCAGCTGACAATAGAGAACGAACGTGCAAGTACGGTTGTGGCAGAAGTAACGTACGAGAATGATGAACGGACAGGGATGGTAAGTCAAGAAAAGACAATTGAATCAGGTTCAGCAGCAGATATCCAAATGGAATACAATTGGAATGAACTTGGCAGCAAGTGTTACTGCTGTAATTTCCTTGACGCCATTGTCAATGTATCTGCCGGCGATTCAATTGTAAGCAGGGATACAATTGATTTTCAACAATACAATTCGCGATGTGAATCTGGGAATTTTCCCGTGATTTATGATACGATAAAGGTTTTGTAGCATGAAGAAATTGATCTCTTTAATTGTTGTTCTTACTGTGCCGCACAAAGGCAAGCGGGGTTCCTACCGGAGCATCCTGTACTACCGCAGCGGCGATCCACCGCCTTGAGACAGGTGATAACCCGTCGGTAACGATGGCATATCTTGAACGGATAGCAGCGGTCTTCGGTTTGCGGCCGCATCTCACCTTCGAGAAGCTCAAAACTGAACAGCGAAAACAGAAAAGCCTCGACTAAAACCGGGGCTTTTCGTATTTTATACGGTAAAGATATTTTGCTCTTTGAAAGCTTTTTGCTGTGTGGCGCCACCTTGCTACTGGCGCCACCGCCACCCGAGCCTTTTTCTTTTTCGCCGCCACCACTTCCAAGCCGGCGGGAAGCCCTATAAAAAACCGCTTCCAGGCGATTTTGGGGATGAGCTTTACCACATCAAAAAGGAGTTTGACCAAGAAGGGGAAGATATTGCAAATGGGGTAACCAGATTTTGCAGTTTCTGCAAAATCCAGGGAGAATTGTTATGCAATTTGACCTTCAGTAAGTTATATTATCTAAAGAGCAAAAGGGGTTTTGCGGTCAGCGCAAAGGCTGCTTATTCCATCAAGTGGCAGATTAGTATAACAATATGTCGTTTTTCGCGGTATAAATACCTTTATTTTTCGCCGCGTTTCATTATTTATCCTGCAGAGGTGGTATATGTCTCTTTATCGCACAGGCAGCAAGGGGGAGATCTTTTTTTGTGCAATGTGCGTAGCAGCAAATATGCTTTTTGCGGCGCCTGATTGCCATTTGGCTTCTGTTTCCGATGTGGAAGCTTTTTTTGAAACCCGCGCAATAAAGGTCGCTTTTACCGACAACGATCACAATCTCTTTTTTGTTGATTTTTCAGAGCAGCCTCCAACGGTCCATCCAATTGCCGAGGCTACACGGTGCTCTAATCTTGCTATGTCGCCCGACGGCAACTGGATTGCTTTTCAAACCGGGGGGTTGAGCGACGGCCAGAATCATGTTGAAAGCACCGCATGGATCGTTGAAACCCGGGAAGATGCGACTCCGGTACAGATATCGGCAACCGATTCCGGGTATACGCCGCGGTTTCTGCAGGGAGCTGATGTCCTCACCGTTGTCTGGGCAACCTGCGGCGCGCATCCCACGCCGGACAAGTATGCATGGGACGGGTGCGGAGCGATGATGAAACGGACGTGCGAAGGCGGGGTGCCCGGTCCTGTCGACACCCTGTTCGCAGGCGGTTGCTATTTTGGCGGAACATCCTACAGCGGACTCTATCTCAGCTCTGCCGAATACAGAAAAAACGGATTTATCAAAGAAATTGCATCACCGATTGATGAGGACCCGGAAGCTGTTCACAATATGACATGCACGAAAAGCGGTGAAGATACCACGTTTGCACTCCAGGCATGCAATCCATCAACATCGCAGAGCAGAAATTACCAGAACGCATTCATGTTTCTTGATTTCGGTTTTTTCCCTGAAAATGATGGCTTAACAAATTGCAACCCCGATTTCGGATCATGGGGATTTCATCAAATCCTGTTTATTCTCAATGATACCGGCAAAATACTCAAACGGTATTATGTCCGGACTGTTGATGCAGACGTGGACACCGGTCTTCCATGCAGCAACGAATGGGCAAACAGTGAATGGACAAACCATCCATATTATGGTGTCGCATGTGAATACATTGTCCGGAAATGGCCGCATCCCACTATTCCGATTCTGGAGCCCTCAAAAAAAATGGAGCATATAACAGCTATTAATCTCAAAGATTCTGCTGCACTGCGGCTTGTTTCAACCGTCGATACACTGCAAAGCAATCATAAAGGATTTTATTTCGGCGCGCTGTATGTTCCTGTACCCGACGGGTTCCAGGAAGAGTGCTGGCTGGACGATTCATGTGCCAGTTCGAGCCGTTCCCCGATTTTCAATACGATCTCGATGTCCCATATCTCAATGCGAGGGGCCCATCTTGTCAGTCGGGATTTGATGAAAAAGGTGGTCCTGTACCGGGCCGATGGAACTGCTGTTTATTGCCGAAAATCAATTAATTCCCGGAGCATCGTGCTGCAGCACGCAAATTTCCCGGCAGGAATTTATGTCATCGCTGTTCAATTTGTTCACGACGGAACCATCACCATGCCGGTCGTTGGTTTTCAGCCGGACCGATAGCAGCAGTATTTTTTATTTTCCGGCATGCGCCGTTTACGGGCATCTGTGAGTGAACAGGATGTTTGCATGTTAGATTTCATGCATGGCAAACACGGTTGATTCAATTTTTGTGATTGTTGCAGCAATTTCCGAGTGAATTCCCGAATGCTTTGTTCCCCGTGAATAGACACGCATATCACGAAGGCCTCCCTGCCATTCGTTGCTTCCCAGGAACACACCGCCCATTCCGAGCGGCTCTTCAATTTGAGATTCCTGTCCGCACAGTGCGGTCCACACAAGTGCCCATCCGCGCGCCGTTTTTTTCGGGATATACCCTCCGCCGCCGGTAACCAGTATTGGCTTGTGGTGCTGCATGAGCCCGGGGATGATTTCAGCCGCCACATTATTAGTCATGTTCAAATGGGTAAGCGGATCGCCGGCAAGAATATCCATGCCGATTTCACACACGATTGCATCGGGATTGTAGAAATCCAGAAGTGGTGGAACAAGCGTGTTATAAATAAATAAAAAAGCGTCATCATCGGTACCTGAAGGTATCGGGATGTTGACATTATAGCCTTTTCCTTTTCCTGCCCCGATTTCATCCTCAAAACCGCCCCAGGGATACAGGGATTTACCGCTTTCGTGGATCGAGACGGTAAGCACTTGATCGCTGTTGTAGAAAGCTTCCTGCGTGCCGTTTCCGTGGTGCGCATCAATATCGAGGCAGAATACACGCTTGCCCGCGCGGGTCAATTCCCGGCATCCCAGCACGATATCATTGATATAGCAGAATCCGCCCGCTTTTTCCGGCAACGCGTGGTGGAATCCGCCGGACGGGTTAAACGCGCGTTGCGCAGAACCGTCGAGCAAAAGCCGCGCTCCGGTCAGCGTGCCGCCGGCAGCAAGCAGTGAGTAGGGAAGAAGATCGTAAAATATCGGGGTTTCTTCAGTGCCAAGACCGTAGAAAAGGTCCCCGGAAGTCATGTTTCCTGTGGAGACACGCTTCAGTATGTCAAGGTATTCTTTCGTGTGAAACCGGCAGACATCCTCTTCGCCGGCAGCAACAGGCGCGGCTTCAAAACTCTCCGGCGCATCAAAAAGCCCCATCGACCGGAGCAGTGATTTTGTCATACCCGCACGCTCGGTCTTGAATGGGCACGCCTCAGGATAGTGGAGACGCTCGATCGAGTCTGAATGGATAAATGCTGTTTTGTCGCTCATTGTTTTTGTGTCCGGTTGTAATTAATACCCGTTCAGAAAAGGCTTTGTGAAAGGCTTTTTTGAACAGATACTAATTATTGAATCGATCTGAGACCACGGCACAGACAGCAAACTGAGCATGAATTTCGGTTAATTAATGCTTCAACGTGCTGTCTGGCTCCGGGGCTCCGGTTTGTTTTCACGCTATGCATTCCGAAAATCAATAACCGTCTCCCGATACGCTTCAGGAACGCCGATATCAAATCGCCGTCCTTTAACAACATAGCCGGAAAATCCTTTTTCCTGCCTGAGCTTATCAAGGCAGGAGGTGAGCTGGAATTCACCTTTTTCCCGGATATTGTTTTCGATTGCTTCTTCAAGATATGCAAATATTTCCGATTGCAGAATATACTGGCCGAATACGGTGAAAAAGGAATCATCATCCATGCCCTCTACATGAAGATGTTCCCGGGCATATTCAAGGTCTGGTTTTTCGCAGAATTCAGTGATCGACATCAAGCTGTTCTTTTCTTTCCATGCACCGGTAACGCAGCCGAATTTGTTGATCTGGTCACCGGGGGTGATTTTCAGGCCGACAACGCTCTCGCCGGTACGCTCGAAGGCATCGATCATCTGTTTGCAGCATGAAGTGTCATTATCGGATGCATAGAGGTGGTCCCCGAGCATGAGCAGAAACGGTTCATTGCCGACCCAGTCTTTTGCGCAATACACCGCATGCCCGAACCCCTCCTGGGTTTCCTGGACTGCAAAATGGATACGATGGCCGAGGTCCAGAACATAGTTACTGTATTCCTGGTTTTCCAATGAGAGCTTTTGAAAATTGCCGATAGCCGGTGGAACACAGAAAAAATCTTCGAACAGCTTTTGATCATCTTTTTGAACCACCAGGCATATCTGTTCGATACCGGCATTCACCGCTTCTTCAATGATAGCCATGATTACCGGCCTGGCTTTGCCGTCCTTGCCGATTATCGGAAACAACTCTTTTTTGATTGCTTTTGATGCAGGAAACAGGCGGGTGCCGAATCCTGCGGCCGGTATTACTGCTTTCCGGACTTTTCTTCCAGAACGAAGCGTCAGTTTGAGGCAGGGCATTTTCAGGTCCCGTTCGAGAATTTCCATTACTTTCCGCTGTGATTCTTCATCTTTGGCAACGAGTTGAGCAGTACCGTCACCCTGTGAACCGACACCTTTGCCGCCAAAAATATAATCCTGTATATTGTTGTACGATAACACCTTATGAAGGACAGGTGAAGTCAGTTGCGAGGTGCATGCCGGTTGAACATGGGTATCGAAT
>WJKA01000089.1 GCA_014729375.1 Chitinivibrionales bacterium | reverse complement strand
TGTCACATGCAGATACGTGTCGCCGTCCGAGTCTAGGATAAGGTCGTTGGCGTTGAGGTCGAGGTTGGCGCTCTCGATGCGTATCTCTTCTGGAGTCGGGGTGCTGTCGAACACGAAGCGACCACCACCGTTGATGCCCACGTAGTGGTCGTCAGCCATTTGCACGTCTTGGCTCCAGATGACGTCACTTGCGTCGGTTTGAAAATGGTAGTTGTCGCCCGGATGGTCTAGCTCATCCCAGACAGGAGTAGAGTTGGCATAGATGACTGAGCCACGCGTGGGAGCGTCTGTCGCTGCATCACAGTGCTGTGGCCCAAGCAGGTTGTGACAGGTTGTGGTAGAGATAGACGTCGAACTACTCGTCGAGACGGTCGTTGTCGTGCTCGTCGTCGTCGAAACAGACGTGCTGGTTGAAAAAGTGACGCTTGTAGAGGTAGACGTCGAGATAGTAGTCGTTGTCGTTGTGCTTGTTGAGGTCGTCGAGGTAGACGTGGTCGGCACAGGCCCCCAAAACGGGTCAACGCCGTCCGTCTTGAGTACGTCACCAGCACTGCCAATAGGCAGGCGCTCCCACAGTGGGTCGCTACTCCCCCGCACGATGTCGCCTCTTACAACGGCTTGGTCTTTCGTATCGCAGTGGTGGGCACTCAAGAAGTCGTGGCAGGTCGTAGTCGAGATAGACGTCGAGGTAGACGTCGAGACGGTCGTCGTAGTGGAAGTGCTAGAGCTCGTGACGGTGCTTGTGCTAGTCGTCGTTGAGGTGGTTGTACTGCTCGTCGAAGTAGTCGTACCTGCCGCGCCGCAGTTGCAGTCGGCCCAGTAGACGTCTGAGCCGTCACTCATGAGCACTTGGTCTTTGCCGCCAACGCCCAGCCTGCTCCAGCGTGCTCCGGCCTTGGTATAGACGCCTACGACGAGTGCGCCTCGCGTCGGATCGCGCGTCAGCGTGTCGTCGTGGTAAGGCCCGAGGAGGGCGTGCGACGACAGCGTGCCCACGGACGCGTCGGCCCACCTGGCGTTGCCTCCCACGACGGTGAGCACCTGCCCTTCCTGGCCGACTGCCAGCTCGTCCCAGTACTCGCGCCCGTCCGTGTGGCGTATGCCGACGATGATAGAGCCCTTCGAGGGGTCGTCGGTGAGCGTGTCGCTGTGCCACACGCCGAGCAAGGCGTGCTCTTGCATCGCGCCGCCGATCTGCGTCCAGCCCCGCGCTCCGTTGTGGTTGACCCACAGGACCTGGGCGTCTCGCTGCCAGTAGTGGACTCCGATAGCCGCAATATGCGTCGGCCGACCTTCACCAACTTGGAGCTCTTCTGTCGTCTCCTGGTTGCGTACGCGGCGGTCGAGCGTCTCTTTGCGGTATCTTGGCATCGATTGAAAATCCTACGGACAGAGCGTCGTCGTGCTTACAGACGAACTCGTTGTCGTCGTGCTCGTGCTCGTACTTGTTGTGCTGGTGCTTGTCGTTGGTGGCTGCCGCGTCATCGTCATGCTGAGGCTGACGCTCGTAGTGCTCGTGCTCGAGATCGTTGTCGTGCTCGTCGTCGTCGGAGGCCTCGTGTAGGCCGTCTGCGTCGTGCTGTAACTCATAGTCACGCTGGTCGAGGTCGTTGACGTGCTCGTCGTACTGGTAGAGGTCGAGGTGCTCGTCGTCGTAGAGGTCGTCGTGCTCGTGCTTGTGCTCGTCAGGCCCAAGCTAGTGTCCATCTCTTCCATCAAGGCGACCAAGGTCATGTTGCCATCGGGGTCTAGTCCGACTTGCACGCCGACGATTTTCTGGTCGACCTCGCGGCCCCGCACCTCTGTCGTCACTAGGTCGCCCAGGTCCCAGTCGCGCTTCCAGCGAGTGGCCTTGGTCTGTTTGACCGTCACTTCCATCAGCTCGCTCGGCTTGCCGCGCTCTAAGGCGTCGATCAGGTCGCCCTGCATCTGGATATCGGTGGCGCTCTTCTGGATGTTGCGCACTACGTGGCGACGCGCCCACGGGCTGTCGTCTTCGTGGCCGCTAGACATCCGGAAGGTCTTGCGCGTGCGGCGATAGCCTTCCCCGATCCCCGTCACTACGTTGGCCTCGTCGAGACGAGAATAGCGGTAGTGGATCTCGACGACGTTACCCAGCTCTTTTGAAAATACCAGAGGCTTGTTGCCTGCTGTGTTGCCTCGCCTGCGGTCTTTTCCCCAACGCGGCGTGCGCCAGCGGAACTCCATCCCGATGTCACCTGTCGTCTCGTTCCAGCTTGGATTCGTCTGCTCGACTTGAAAATCTCCCGGCCCGGTGTGCGCTATGTCCATTAGGACATCGAGCAGGTTCTCGTACGCCACGCACTTGCACCAGTATTTGCCCGTTCCTCCATCTGCCTCCACCGTGAGGCCCTGGCGGGGATGATCCGCTCCCGGCCCTACAGTCTGGTCGACGTGCTCCTTAGCGGGCGTCTCGGCAGGCCCCCCGATACACGACGTGTGAGACGCAGCTGGCCCTGGGATGGTCTCGCTCACCAGGATGTCCTCGAGTGACCTCCCGATGGACTGGTAGACCATCGTGCCGTCCTCTAGATCACGGTAGTCCTCGTCACGGTGAAAGCCAGAGAAAGCACGCGTCCAGTCTAACTCGGCCACGATGTCGCGGTACCAGAACTCGAAGACGTGGTCTGTCTCGATGCTGTCTATGCGCGAGTCGTCGCCGCTGATCTCAATCACGAACTCGCCAGGCGGCCCTAGGCGCTTCTCGAACCGGAAGCCCTGCATGCCACCCGTACGCCGTCCTTGACCCGCGTAGATAGCGATCCTCTCACCGTCGTGGTTGCGTTGCCAGACCTGCCACTCGATCCTAGCCATTAGCTAATTATACGTCGAAACGTATCTCCCAACCGTTAAAGTAGAGTGCATAACCATAGGCATCTGATGGGTTTGTGCCCACCCTGCGGAACCTGAACCACAACAAGTCTCCTTCTTCGATAGTGGCCTCTAAGCCTGTCGTGGGTGCAATGCACTCAATTTGATTCAGCGTTGTCGTATAAGCATAGGCCCCATCGTCGTTGGAGTACGAGGTCGGGCAACACGTCTCGCCGCATTTGGCGTGCCACACCGTACCGTCGATATAGACGTCACCGCCAGAAGCGATGGTTTGTCCTACGGCATAGACACTCATGTTGTCCGGCGGGGTAAATGGCATACGCCACACGCCAAACGCCTTAGAATCCTTGCCTGTAGGAAGCGGCCAGCCAGATACAGCATTCATCACGATATTAGAGTTGTCTGTGTCGTTGTAAGCCGAGACTGCCGGTACAAAGATCCTCCTATGAGCGGCGTTTGAAAATATGGCAAACTCCCGCTGGTCCGTGAGGGAGCTGATCGCCCCTGCGTCGTTGATAATGTAGCTCGCCAGAGGCACCATGTAGGTGCTCCCGCTCTGTACCAACGACGGCGTGCCTGCTCCTGGCGTCCCTTGCAAGATCGCTAGGCGGCAGGCGTACTCCTGGATCGACGACGCGCTGGCGTAGTCAGTCAGGTTCGTCGGGAAGATCAAGTTTGTGCTGTATGTGGTGTTGTTGTCGTTGAGCACTGCTACCACGCGGTCGTAGCGCGTCTGTCCTGCCGGGGCGCTGGTTGGCGTGAAAGACACCGAGGCGTCGTTGAGGAGCAAGTTGCCGTTGACAAGGCACGCTCCCGTGTCCACACTGATACTGTTGGCCCCGCCAGACGTAACTTCCAACTCGTTTAGGTAGCCCCACACCGGACCTTGAGTCGTGGGGTTCGTAGTGAATAGTGCAGCGAACAGCTCGCGCCACTGGGCGCTGCTGTATGGCCCGCTGTCGCCGTCAGCGTAGTTGTCGATGTGTTGCCCTACTGGTCTGCTTTCTTGCGTCATCTCGTCACCTCCTGCGTGGTTGAAAATCCGCGCCTCACCTTCCTCTCCTGGAAGTACGCCGGGAAGGACAATCCTCCCTCGCTGAATCCCCAGGCCGTGCCGTAGACCTTTGTCTGCATGTCGCTCCCCCCTACCTGCCACAGCGGTGGCGTTGCAAGCACCGCACTCCCCAGCAGCAGGAACTCTCTCCTTGAAAACTCAGATGTTGAAAACTCAGATGCCATTGTACCGGTTCCTCCACTCGATGCGTACCTCCGACCCACCCGCGCTGCCGCCGCTGAAGCTCACGCTCACATCGTTGATTCGGTTAGGCGCGTCTGGTGGTGGGAACAGACCGAACGTCGCCAGGTTGCCACTCACGTAGTGCAATAGGTTCTCACCGAAGTTGTTGTAGACGAGCAAGTCGAGCGTGTCAACTGTAACTTCTTCACCTGCGCTTACTGTGTAGTCAAACACGATCTCTTTGTCTACCGTCGCATTGCGGATGCTTGGGTTCGTCGCTGGGCCTGTGATGTAGATCGTGGGTTTGGCCGGAACAGTGCCCCAGTAGACGAGGTTCGTCGAGCCACTCATACCCGCGACGCTCGATGGGAGGAACAGCCACCTACCTACACCTTCTCTTGCTCCCATCCACGCGCCTTCGCCGTCGAACACCAAGTCACCGTAGTTCGCCGCCGCCTCGAGCAGCCCCCAGTCCTCTTTCTGGAGCGGCCCGTACCACATCGGATCGTGCGCCACGAACTGAATGACGTCGCGGTGGCCTACTGGGTGGTAAGGGGAGCCTTCGTTGCTCTCGTCAAACGCAGGGCCGCTCTCGGCTACGACGTACAGGTCGCGGATCATCCACGCACGCCTTGTGATGAACCATCCGGTCGTCTGGTCAAACCCCATGTCAGCATCCAGGCGTAGCGTGTAGTCGTTGACCACTTCGAGCACGGTGTACTGCCCGTGGTTGCTGCCGCTGGTGATGAACAGCGGTGCCCCCGCTTGCACGCCGTGGTGGACGAACCCCGCGCTGTCAGAATAGACGTAGGCCGTACCCGCCTCGGTACGTAAGTCAGAACCCCGCATCAGCTTGCCGCCCGTGAGCCAGCGGCGGTAGACGCAAGGTTGCGGCTCATTTGCCGTCTCTGAGAAGGCGCGGTTGGGTCGCAAGAGATCTAGGAGCTTATTGCGGCGGTCCCAGTAGTCGGCCCTCGACGTGAGGCGTGCACCGATGACGACTTGGAGCGTACGGCCATCGAACCGCATGTCGATAGGTGTCTCGCCGTCCTGATAAGGTCCACGCTGCGTGATAAAGTGACTGGGAGCTGCCCCCGCGCCCGTGATAGCCAGCCGGTCTCCCCGGTGCAACCCAAACCAGCTCAGAAGCGGATAAGCACTCAGTTCGCCCGTGCCTGCGTCGACCGGGACGAGCACTTGGTCGGCTTCGGGCAAGCAGAGCTTGCGGAGGTACTGCTCTTGCACCGTCGTCGTGCTGATAGAGCTTGACGTCGTGCTAGTGCTGCTAATCGTCACGCTGGTTGATAATGAGCGCGTGGTGGACGTAGTGATGCTCGTAGACGTGCTCGTCGTCGTGATACTGGTCGAGGTTGTCGTGATCGACGTACTCGTCGTTGTCGTGCTCGTCGTCGTGATCGACGTACTCGTCGTCGTCGTGCTGGTTGAGGTCGTCGACGTACTAGTACTGGACGTGCTGGTCGTCGTGAATGGCATTGCCTACCTCGTCCCCAGCGCCCGCATGGCGTCGAACTCCATTCGCAAGCCACCAGGACGCAGCGTGGTTTGCGTGTGCAGGTTGTAGTCATCGCTGTAGCTGCGCTGGTCGTAGTAGGTGACAGCTTGCCCTGCCCGCGCTACCGCCGCCGGAGCTCGCAGGCCGGAGAGCGAGCTTCCCCACCCCTGCATCGAGCTTAACATCGACACCAGCGGCCCCATCTGCTCAGTCAGCATCTCGGCTGTCTGCGCAGTGTCGAAGAAGCCCTGTGCCAGCGGGGGTAGCGAGTGCTCCTGTACTGGTTCAGGGACTCGAACCTTGCCAAGCCATTCAATCAGCCACTTAATCCATTCGACCACCCCCCCTACGGCGTCTTTGACGTCGTTGAAGGCGTCGCGTATCTTGATGATAAACTTGACAGCCTTCGAGATAGCCTCGATGAGCTTATTGAGAAGAAAGTCGCGCAGCGCCTCTAGCGCGTCCCACACCTTGCCAGCGAACTCGATCAAATCCTCGAAGGCAGGCTTGAGGGTATCGTTCCAGAAATCAGCTACGGCCTTCATAGCGATAGGGACGTTCTCGCCCAGCCACTCGCATATCGTCTCGATGACGGGCACGACGTCTTCCTTGATAAAGTCGCCTAAGGCAACCATCGCTGGCCGCAGCGTGTTCTCCCAGAAATCAGCCACCGTCTGGATAGCGATAGGGATATTCGTCTCGAGCCACGTCCATAGCTGGCTGAGGGCAGGTTTGATCTTGTTATTCCAGGCGTTCGTCAACGT
>WJKA01000088.1 GCA_014729375.1 Chitinivibrionales bacterium | reverse complement strand
TCTTCGCTCCCTTCAAGGATGATTAAACAAAAGACGGATGGTTCGAAATTTTGGTGGCTTTTTGATTTTACTTTTCAGATAACCCCTTTTACTGGACATGCTGAACCGGAAATTGTGCAGATATGCCCCTTTAGTAAAATATAAATAATTTTTCTGCTAAATGCATAAAGTTATATTAATAACAGCATAAAACGAAAAATGACCGGGAAAATTTTTCAGAAAGGAAGTTTTTTGAAGATGTATAAAATTGGCCGTCAAAATTTGCTGCAAAATGCATTATTCCCGATTTCATGTATACGGGTCTGTATCGCAAGTGTATTTATAGTATCTGTCATTTTTGAACAACCACCGGCGCAGTCAATTGCATTCGATACGATCTATGCAGTCGATGCCGATATCCGTCAGGGAGGAGAGCTTGAAAACGGCGGTGTACGGTACCTTCAGGCCGGTGATTACCTGAAATTCAATGCGCTGGATTTCGGCTCGTACGGAGTGAATAAGATACGGTTCGAAGGCGGTACGTTCATGGGCCGCGGGAAACGGCTTCAATTTATTATCGACGATCTGGAGCTCGAAAACAACCGGGTTCCGACTGTCCCGCTTTCCGACGATGTTTCGAGATGGCAGATTGACACATCGGGTAGCGGTCCCCTGGCCGGCACCTGGTTGATCGACAACGGGCTCTATCTGCGCAACGATCCGCCGAGTGTGACGGAAGACCTGCTGACCCACTTTGTCGCCGGCGTACACGATCTGTATATCGTTCCGCTCCAGTGCTGTGATGCGGGACTCGATTTGTACTGGTTCTGCATGTACGTTGATGTTTTTCCGGGGCCGTCGCCGATACAGGCCGAAGATGCATTGACGGTTGTCAATTTCAAGAAATACGATATCACCGGCGGCAGCGCGGTGAAATTTATTAAATATAACAAGCCGCTTCTCTGGAAAGCGGTCGATTTCGGGGTTGACGGCTCCGATACCGCAGTCATTCGAATGCGCTGCTGCGATCAGGGAGGAAAGACCGCAGACCTGTATATCGACTGGAAAGACTCCACCGATATGGGAACAAAAATCGCTTCAGCGGGTGCATCCGATTGCAACTGGCGACTTTTCCGCATACCGCTCAACCAGCGGGTGACCGGTATCCACGACCTTGTTTTCACCACCGGACAGGGTGGCGGCGAAGGCCTTCATATCGACTGGATTTTTTTTCTGGGCGAACAGGAATATATTCCGACCATTCCGGGAAGCGTGACATTGCCGCTGAGTCAAAAGACCACACGGCAGCAGCCAGGGAACGGGACCAGGTATTTCAGAGCAAAAAATTATCTCCGTGTCCGGGTACCTCCACACGCCGGGTATGCTGTCAGGCTTTTCGATGTCAAGGGCAGGTGTCTCTATCAGGACCGGGCATCCGGAAAAAAGGATATATTGGTCCCATTTGGAGAAACAGCCGCGGGGGTGGGTGTGCTTCATGTATTAAGCGACAATCATGTGGCATCTGCCCGGCACCTGGTGGCAGCAGGTTCAGGGACGGACTGACTTTTGTACTTTATGGGAAAGCCACTGTCAACGTGCTGAAGTCCTGACGCTGGTCCTTCCCGGATTTTTATAATCCCGGTTATATGGAAAGGTTTGCATGATGTATAGTTCAGACGACCGGTTCACACCACCGTCGGTTAAAATCGATTCCCGTATCAAAACAATTCTGAGCAGGCTCTCACTTGAGGAAAAAATCGATCTTCTTGGTGGTGCCTCTGAAGGCAAAAGCACGCAAGGCAATGAACAGGCAGGCATTCCGGCATTCAGGATGGCCGATGGTCCGGTAGGAGTACACTGGTGGACCGAGGCATCGACCGTCTATCCTGCGCTGATTTGCGCCGCAGCGACCTGGGATTGTGAGTTGATCGGCAGGATGGGCCGGGCACTCGGGCGGGATTGTCGTGCTCGAGGCATTCATATCCTTTTAGCCCCCGGCGTGAATATCTATCGCGCTGCTTTCTGCGGACGCAATTTTGAGTATCTCGGTGAAGATCCTTTTCTTAGTTCGGCTATGGTGGTGCCCTACATAGAGGGGGTACAAAGTCAGGGGGTAAGCGCAACGGTTAAACATTACGCGCTCAATTTCCAAGAATATGACCGGCACAATATCAGCTCTGATGTCGAGGAGCGTACCTTGCATGAAATCTATCTTCCCGCGTTCAAGGCTGCAGTGGAGGAGGCCGGGTGCGGGTGCGTGATGTCGGCGTATAATCTTGTAAACAGCATTCATTGCTCCGAAAACAATGAGCTTCTTAATGAAATTCTGAAAAAAGAGTGGAAATTTGATGGTGTTGTGATGTCCGACTGGATATCCACCTACAGTGCGGTCGATGCCGCCAATAGCGGCCTCGATCTGGAAATGCCCGGAGCCGAATGGCTCAATCGTGAGTATCTGCTACCTGCCGTAAAAGATGGTCGTGTTTCTAAGGAGGTGATTGATGACAAAATCAGGCGCCTGGTGCGGCTGGGGCTCTGCTTTGGATGGTTCGATAACGAACAACTCGATTCATCGATACCGGAGGATGATCCCGAAACCGCTTCCGTTGCACTCGACATTGCACGTAATGGGATCGTATTACTGAAAAATGAGGACAATCTCTTACCCCTCGAATCGGGGGCCGTACAAAACATTGCGGTGATTGGCCCTCACGCGGCAGAACCGGTTATCTGCGGCGGAGGAAGCGCCTATACCTCGCCCAATCATGTAATGAGCATCATGGACGGCCTTCGCATGCTGATCGGTGATGCAATCCAAATCAGGTATTATCCGGGGTTGGTACCGTGGCCCCATATCGATGCCTTTTTCAATGCATCGTTTACCACTCCCGACGGCCGGGCCGGTCTGCATGGTGAATATTTTAGAAATGATAATTTCGAGGGGACACCCGACCTGGAGCGGGTCGATGAGCATATCTGCTTTAAATGGGCCAACAAGGCGCCGGCCGAAGGTTTTGAGAAGGAAGGTGTTGGCGTCCGCTGGCGGGGCAGCTTTACGCCTGAGGAAAGCGGTGTCCATACTTTTTTTGTCCACTGTCCCCTTGGAGAATATTGTCTGCGCATTAACGGGAAAGAAATACTGAATTACAGGACTGGTCCGACGCGAGATGAAGTTCAAAGTGTCAGGGTCCCCTGCAGGGAAGGTGTACGGTATGAGTTAGAACTTGGATTTATCAAATCGGTCAAAGAAGCATCGATACGGTTTGGTTATCAGAATACATCCATGCTCGAGCGCTGGTATCATGAGGCGCTTGAAGGGGCGCGGAGTGCTGATGTGGTGGTTTATGCCACGGGCTTTGTACCTGCCGTTGAATCGGAAGGCTATGACCGGTCCTTTGGTTTGCCGCAGGAGGTCGATACGTTTATTAACCGGCTTGCGGATGTCAATCCCTGCCTGGTGCTGACGCTCCATGCCGGCGGGAATGTTGATATGCGTGCCTGGTTCGAACGCGTGAAGGCTTTGCTGCATGTGTGGTATCCCGGTCAGGAAGGCGGCGCCGCGATTGCCGAAATACTTCTTGGACTCTGCAATCCGAGTGGCAAATTACCCGCTACATTCGAAAAACAGCCGCAGGATAGATCGTCGTTTGATTGCTATCACCCGGAAAACGGAGCGAAGCGGGTCACATTAACCGATACGGTTTTCGGCGGGTACCGTCATCATGACAAAACCGGTATTGCTCCGCGGTTCCCTTTCGGTTTTGGATTGAGTTATACGACCTTTGCCTACGAAAATATCAGCCTCTCGAACTCGATGATGTCTGCTGAGGACACACAGAAAGTAACTTTTGACATTGTCAATACCGGTTCCCGGTCCGGGGCGGAAATCGCCCAGGTGTATATCGGTTGTCGATCGTCTGTGGTGCCGCGGCCGGTAAAAGAGCTGAAAGGCTTTGTCAAAGTGTACCTCGATGCCGGGGAGCGGAAGACGGTACATATCGATATTGTCCCGAAAACGCTTGCTTTCTACGATTCCGGCAGTCACGAGTGGCAATCAGAGTCCGGAACATATGATATCTATGTGGGGGCATCCTCTGCGGATATCCGGCTGACCGCTTCTTTTGAGCTTATCGGTTGACCGGATACCGCTTTGGCTGTTCGGCTTTTTGTATTAGAGCCTGTCCAAAGATCTCTGCGTCGCACCCAGATGCCCAAAGGAAAAAACATGCGCCTTAAAATTGCCGTCTTCTGTTTTCTCGCTTTACTTCCGGTCCAATCCTTTTCATCTCCTGCCGCTATTCATATCGATTGCGCCCGGAAGGCTGGGGAGTTCACTCATTTCTGGCGAAGCACCGGTTTCGATCCGGCGTCACGGCTTCTCGATCCCGATTATAAACAGTACATGTCGTATATCGGTTCGATTCCCCGGGGTTCCTTTTACGTGCGGCCCCATTATCTGCTCGAATTGCTCAAAGGGACCGGTTTACTGACCGAAAACCCGTCATACGACTGGACACAGCTCGATGAAGCCCTGGATGTGCTTCACGGCAACGGCCTGAAACTCATTTTCGAGATCATGGGCAACCCCGAAGGTCAGTTTACAAACTATGAAGACGATACACAAGCCCGGGCCTGGCGGCGGCTGGTAAAGGACCTTGCCGATCGGTATGCACAGCGGTACGGCAGCGAAGAGCTCCGCTCGTGGTACTGGGAAACCTGGAATGAACCGGATATCGGGTTCTGGCAGCAGTCCCGTTTGGCGCTGTTAATCTATACCGACGCCTGCTCTGAAGGCCTCAACGATGCCGATCCGCAGCTTCGCTGGGGCGGTCCGGGCGCGGCCGGCGGCGATCCGTATTTCTGGCTCGATCATTGCACGTTCGGGCAGAACTATTTTACGCAACAAACCGGGACCCGGGTCGATTTTATCTCGGTCCACCGGAAATTCAGGGCTACCGAAATGGTCAACCGTGAGCTTGAGATCATCAGCAAAATCAGAGCCGATTATCCACAGTTTGCCGAGGTTCCCTTTTTAAACGATGAAGCCGATGTGCGCTGCTGCTGGCGGGATGATTTGTGGTGGCGGCCGCTACCGAACAAAGCAGCGTTTATCTGTAATTCAATCAATCAGCACCTGGTCCGCATTGTTGACAGCGCAGGAGTCGATTACCCGATTCTCAGCAACGACAACGGTTTCTGGGGCGTATGGAACAACAGGACCCAGCTTGTGCGGTTCGGTGATGAAAACCGGTTTGCGCATATCAAGAAACCGTCGCACAATGTGATGGTCATGCTGTCGCTTCTGGGTCATGAACGGTGCACGGTTACCAATGCTCCTGCACTAACAGGCGGTATCGGTTGTATCACGACCCGGGACTCGAGCGATAATATTGCGGTGCTTCTTTACAACGAAGATCTCGATAATCCGGAGCAAAGCGTCGACAGCATCCAATTAACTATTGACAATATTCCTTTCGGTTCAGCAGCGCTGGTCCATTACCGTATCGATGCATCCCATACCAATCCTTATGCGCTCTGGCCAACCGATAATATCCCCGAGGTCGATACGCTCAGGATATTACGGGAGCGGCAGGAGCTGGAGCGGCTGGAAGATCCTGTGCTGATATCGATCGCCGGCGGATCGCTGACAAAAACAGTTGCCCTCCCGCTCAATTCGGTAAGCTTGCTGATGCTCTGCAGAAAGCCCGAACAACCGCCGTCGCCGGTAACTACTGTTACAGTCGAAGAATATACCGGCGTTCATGACAATCCCGAATATCTTGTTAAATGGGACGGCGTCGATTTCAAAGCGATCAAAACCTACGAAGTGCTCTATGCTGAAAACGAAAACGGCCCCTTCCGGCGGATTAATGTGCCCGATATTATCTGCACGGCCTTTCTTCACAGCGGACCGTCGACGCAAGGGTACTACAGGGTGCAGCCGGTTGATTTATGGGCGCGTATCCCTGAAATATCACCGGTACATCGGACCGGAACCAAACGGAATTCTGCCTTTTCAAAGAATACCTTTCAAATCATACCCGTGCTGGGCAGGATTACTATATCCGGGGAAAAGTTCGAGCTGTATGATATTGCCGGGAAAAAGATTGCATTTGGAGGAGACAGAAAATCCGGAATCTCCGGCTGGACGAATGGTAAAAGTCCGGCCGGCGGGATAATTATTCTGAAAGTCGTTGAATAAGAGGACGGCAGCGGTACGGAAAAAATCAGGGACGAAAAATTTGGTCGAGTAGACCGGGGGAATCCCACCCCCAGTCTCTCACAGAATCGTGCGTGAACCTCTCGATTCACACTGCTCTTCCTGCTCAGTCGTTTACCGGCACCACGCCCAATGAGCAAAGAGTGTCGGTTCTCAAACGACTTTGCTTTTGAAATGCATTCCTCCCATACTACATGGTTGATACAAAACATCAGCTGAACAGGACATTCCCTTCGCTCCATCTCCATTACAGAGACTTCATCACTACTACGGAATATTCCGTCCCCGCACAATGCATTGCTACTCACAATCTAACGCAGTACCGCTGCGCTTGAATGGCTTTCTTGACATCATCGTACAGATTTTCACATTCCTTACAAGAGCCCAAACAGAGATCATGCCACCTCTACACCGGATGCCGTCTGGTCAGTAAACACGTATCTTCCATACTTATCCCGGGAATCTCGTCCACTCCCCGGTTTTGACATCATCTATTAGTTTCGATGCTTGTTCAGTGATTCACATATGTTCATCTTCTCTGTTCACACCTTACCTTGACGATCACCACCATGCCTTTTGAACACAGCAGCTCAAGGCGGTTTGTGACATAGGGACGGTGACATAGGGACGGACTACAACTTATTCATTTAATACAAGGTAATGGTGTACAATCTGTAAAATGAATAAGTTGTAGTCCGTCCCTATATGCCGAGACCCGGCCGATTGAATACGCTTGGAAATGCCTGGTGCAGCTAAGCCGCAACCAAAAAAAATCGGATTATTTTTGCCATAGCGATAGTCTGCTGCCTCTACGAGCAAGCGGTCAGCAGTTACCGGTCAGCGGCCAGTAAAAGCCAGTAAGAGATTGAATTTATTAAGCAATGTAATCTATACATCATAAAAGTGTTGTTTTTTTTGCGCGAATATTCCCGATAGTAGTACAATGCAATCAACGATATCGCCATGAGAACTTTCTGCCTCGGCATTGTACCTCCCCGGCTATTGTTTATTTGAATCGAATTGCATTTTCGCCGGTACCGGCATTGAACCCTGCAAAATACACACCTTTGTGCACATTGAATTTTGGAGCGGAAATAAACTGTCCCCTTATCGTATAGCACCGGTCGCGGGCATGTAATTTTCCCGCGGTGTGTACCATCACGCCCGGTGCTGCGGCGCGCCCTGATTTTGAATAAACAGGCGCAATTCCTCCGGCCCGCGTTGACGATCCGGTTATGAGCCGATCTGTATCAAGTTTGAGATAGCGGATCACCCTGCTTCCGCGACCGGTCCAGATCGCATGAAGATAGCGGTCCTGACTCTGGATAATGCTGCAATCCGCATTCTCGGACCCCCCGGAGGTTTCACGAATTTCCAGATTCTCCTCCCAGCTTCCGGGATCAACAGGATTATTACTTGTCCATATTCTGAATGCATAGCGCCTGCAATGTTGAAAATCACAGCCGGGAAAATCATGGCACCATCGTATGTCCGTGCAATGACCTATGACATTCCAGCCTTTCAGCGGTCCGGATGGGGAACCTGCAACCCCCATATCGAGGCTGACCGCGGTGCCCGCGGCGCCAAACTCGACCCCTTCTTTTTCAGGACATCCCACTCCGTTTGTGGGATCGACCCAGTTCGCATGAGTCCAGGTAACACCCCCGTCGGTAGAAAATCCCCATTTCCACCCCTTGTTGTTGCAGAATTGATTTCGCATAAAAGCAAATATCTCCTGAAAATGCCCGTCAACAACATTATCCGGATCAATGACACCGAAATCCGGACTCCATAAATGCGACATGGAATAATGAACAGTCCACGCGCCGGGGTTCCCAAGCTCGCCAGATGGTATATGGCTTGTAAATGCAGAATCGTGCACCGGATTGCCGCCATAGCCACAGGTGCGGGACCATCCGCAGAGATAATCGCCATTGGGGTGACGAAGACAGTTGCTCTGCTCTCCTGCCTGCCTGGCAAGAGGGTCCGAGGACACATCATGCTCCTCGCCCCAGGTCTCGCCGTTATCGGTCGAGACGCGAAATTTATGATTATTGCAGCAACCGGTAGCATCCGAATGATAATAAAAAGCATAGATATCACCATTATCCTCAATAGCAAGCGTCGGATCGAACATGCGTCCGCTCGGTGTAATATTGACCGGGTCTTCCCAGCTTGTACCACCATCAGTACTGCGAATTACCGCTATCATTGTATTTTCACCCTCATTGGAACCTGCAACAGTAATGATCATCAGGTCTCCGTTCGGATGTTCTTCGATATTTGCCGGATGATTATAATTTGCGCCGGTCCGAATTACCATTTTGTTAATAATCATCAATTCATCACCGGCTATCCAGGGCCAGGTCCCCTGTTCCGTAGCGGCGAATAAAGAAATGGCAAGCAGCAGAATAAACAGCAATGCAGAGCGCTTGGGTAAGTGAAACATAACTGACCTCCTCAGATGTTTGCCGGCATGGTACCGGGACAGAAAATTTTATACGGTTGATGCGTGTCATGCATTGCTGATAATGTATCACGAAAATCTGCAATCATCTATAGGAAATTATTATATTTTTACACATAACAGTAAAACACCATTTCAGCAAACGAACAGGGCAATGCAGCCGATCAATCGTGCATTTTCATATATAAAAGACCTGGTCGGTGCTTCCGACGCCGGTGAGGAACTGCCGGGCATACGGCCTGCATCCATTGCTGCAGGAGTGGGCGCCAATACCATGTTCAAAACGTACCGCCTGTTCAGGGAGCAGGGCATTATCATCAAACACCAGGGAGGGCCCTACACCGTTTCTTTCAACGGGAAAAAGAAACTTGCCGCTTTTTTGCCGCCCGGTAGTCGAGCGGTCCGTGTTTCCCGTGCTCCTCAGAAAGTTATGGAACGGATCCGGGAAGCTATTTTTTCCGGCGCCTATGCTTCCGGGACCCTGCTTCCCCCGACAAACGAACTTGCCGAAACGTGCGGAACATCATACACTACGCTCAAAAAAGCGCTTGCCCTGCTCGAAGAATCGGGATTGCTGACCCCTTACAAGCACGGCTACCGGGTACGTCCTTTAAGTATTTCAAAGGGCAGTATGGCGGTCCGGTTCTTTACCATGGGCTACGGTAAAGGCGGCGGGCTGTTTCTTGACAATCTTGGAAGAGAGTTTCTGAATGAGCTGGAAATCGAATGTTCCCGAAGCCGGCTCGATCTGCGCGCGACCGCGTATTACTCGAGAATCGGCAGGCACAAGCTCGAATTCTGGAATCCGCATGAAGGTCTGTGCCGTTTTATCGACAGGAATGACTGCGCTGGATATATCCTGTTTATCAGCGCGGTTGAAGAGTCCCTTCCGCTGCTGCTCGACAAGTTCAAAAACATCGGAAAACCGGTCGCTATTATCGATGTCGCCGGTGATTGGCACTGCCCGAAGCATCTGAAACGCAAATCCGTGCGCATCTTTTCGGATGTGGTGTCATCCCGCCCAGGAGAAATGGTCGGCCGCTATTGCATTCAAAAAGGATTGTGCACTATCGCGTATATCTCACCGTTCCATGCTGCTTCCTGGTCCCGTCGCAGACTCCAGGGCATCGGGAAAATACTGAAAAGCGCGGGAAGTGAAAACGCGCAGGTTATCCCATTTACAATTGACAACCCGCCGAAAGTATTCAGCCGGTACAGCTCGGAGGCGGTAGCGCTTTCCCGGTACGACCAGTTGCTCCGCAGCTATCG
>WJKA01000009.1 GCA_014729375.1 Chitinivibrionales bacterium | reverse complement strand
TTTCCCGATCGCATCATCCGGGGTAACTCCTTCCCGGCGGGACGCCCAGGCATTGTTGACACGAATAAAGTGTCCCTCACGGTTTTTGAAAAATACCGCGTCGGGGATATTATCCATAAGCGCATGAAACAGGCGGCTTTCATCAACATATTTTTCATTCAGCTTTTTAAGCTGCGCGATTTCTTTTTCCTGCTCATCGAGCTTTGCACGAAGCCGCTCGTTTTCTTCATGCATCTGGTCGAGGCTTTTTTCCATAGATGCATCTCACTCTCTGGGAAAAATTGACAAAAAGCAACAAATCGTTCAAGCGCTTAACCCTTCGGGCATAATTTTTAGTCTTACGTAAATATACCCCTGTTTTCGGTATATTGCAATAGGAAACAGACGAAAAATTGCATATATCGAACATTTGTCGTGAACAGGGTCATCTCTATGATTCGGGAAACCCGAAATACGAGCGCGCATTCCGACAGGATATATCTTGTACCAGGTTGCCGATAAGGTTCATGTCACGCGGCAGGAGGCCGAGTTCCATGTCGGTACCCAGAATGTTACATACGATTCGCCTGAAATATTCATGACGGGGAAATGAGAGGAAGCTTCGGGAATCGGTAAGCATTCCGACAAACCGGCTCAGCAGGCTTAAATTCGAAAGGGCATCAATATGCGCCTCAATTCCTGATTTCTGATCCAGAAACCACCATCCGCTTCCAAACTGCATCTTTCCCGGAACAGAACCGTCCTGAAAATTACCGATCATGGTTGCCAGGAGCTCATTGTCACGCGGATTCAGGTTGTAAAGGATTGTTCTGGGAAGTTTGTTTTCCATGTCAAGGCGATCAAGGAGGCGTGAAAGCGGTCGCGCGATTTCAAAGTCGCCGATCGAGTCAAAGCCGGTGTCCGGCCCCAGCTTATTGAAAAGCCGGGTATTGTTATTCCTGAGCGCTCCGAGGTGCATCTGCTGGGTCCAGTTCTTTTCGCAATCCATTTTTCCGAATTCGTACAGCATCGCCGACTTGAATTTCACAATTTCTTTGGAATCCGGCTGCTTTCCACTTCGGACTTTTTCAAAAACGGCTGCAATCTCAGAATGTGAATATTCCTCTGCATACGCAGTCTCAAGACCGTGATCGGATAGTCTGCAGCCGAGGGAGTGAAAAAAGTCGTGACGTTTCAGAAGAGCTTCAAGCAACTGTTCAATGTTGCTGATTGTCATATCCGTCCGTTGTTCAAGCAGGTTTATCCATTTATTGTACGATGAAGGATTTTCAACCGCCATTGCTTTGTCGGGACGGAATGTTGGAAATACCTTGACAGAAAACGAGGTGTCATTCTTGATTTTCTGATGATTTTCCAGCGTGTCGGTCGGGTCGTCGGTGGTACAGAGTATCTCGACGTTCATTTGTTTGAGAATACCCCGCACGGAAAAATCATCTGATGCGAGTTTTTCGTTGCATTCTTTCCATATACCCGGCGCTGTTTGAGGGTCCAGCAGTCTGTCGCTGATTCCAAAAGGACGTTTCAGTTCAAGGTGAGTCCAGTGGTAGAGCGGGTTTTTCAATGTATGGGGGACTGTTTTTGCCCATGCCTCGAATTTTTCCCAGTCGCTTGCATTGCCCGTACAAAATCGCTCATCAATCCCATTGGTACGCATCTGACGCCATTTATAATGATCGCCGTAAAGCCATATCTGCGCTAAATTTGCGTATTTTTTATTGTCTGCAATTTGAACGGGCGGAAGATGACTGTGATAATCAATAATCGGCTGATCTTTGGCATACGTATGGTACAATTCGACTGCCGAATCATTCTGCAATAAAAAATTGTCGCTGATAAATACATCATCCATGGAAATCCACTCTTCCGGGGAAAAAGAAAAATTAAACCGGGTTCCGCTCTTTTTCGACTGTTTAATTATATAATATAAAGGAAACAGCGTTATAAGCGTATTGAATAAAATAGCTCATTCTGCCGATTAACGCAATGAGTGAAAACGGATACAATCCGGGGATACACGGAATAATTCCTGAAAAGAGGTCAATTATGAAAAATGCATTTTCCGCATCCATCGTATTTCTATGCCTGTTATTTGTTGCTCATGCTGGCGCCGGCAAAAAGTTAATAGTGCCCCAGGATGCGCCCTCAATTCAGAAAGGAATTGACATGGCGGATGATGGCGATACCGTCTATGTACTCAACGGAATATACAAGGAGAATATTGTTTTAAAAGAATACGTGACCCTTGCAGGCCAGGATAAGCAAAAGACCATAATCAGGGCCCGGAAATCAAGGCCGGTGGTAAAGGGTGTTAATTATTCCGTAATCCGGAATGTGACCATAGAAAAAGGACAAACCGGTATTTTATGCGAAAATACCAATACTGTTATCGAGCATACGATAATCAGGACCAACCATACCGGGATTCACTGTCTGATTTCTCTTCCTGAAATACGAAACAATGTTATTTACCGGAATAAATGGACCGGTATTTATTGCGAGCTTGTGGCCCATGGGACCAATACGGCGATTGAACATAATGTTATCGCAGAGAACGGGTACTCCGGTCTTGTGCTTGCCCGGAAAAGTGCGGTACTTGTTCAGAATAATATCCTTTTCAACAATAAGTTATACGGTATTTATGTTGATATGGATTCAAAGCGCTCAAGGATCATTTACAATAATTTTTTCGGCAATCGTCAGCAGCACAGTCACTATGCGGTTGTTGACAAGACAAACACATACCGGGATCCTCAATTTCGTCCCGCAGGCGCCGATACATATGATTTCGTTGCAAGTGTTGCAACGCCAATGCAGGGTATTGGTAAGGATGGTGCGGATGTCGGGCTTATGAGCGATGCCGAACGGAAGCAGATTTATATCGATTCCGACGGCGATAAGATTGCCGATGATGAAGATAAATGTCCCGACCTTAAAGAAGACATTGACGAATACGAGGACTGGGACGGATGTCCGGATTATGACAACGACCTTGACGGAATTTATGACACCGAAGATCAATGCAGTCACAAGGCGGAAGATTATGACGGTTTTCGCGATCGGGATGGATGTCCCGATCCTGACAACGATAAAGACGGTATTTGCGATCCGTGGGTGGAAGAACAGGGTGCGGGAAGACGGTTTGCAGAAATATGCACCGGATCCGACAAGTGCCCTATGAAACCTGAAAATATAAACGGTTATATGGACGATGACGGTTGTCCTGATGAAACTCCGGTGGAAGAGCAAGCGGAAGAGCCCGACGAGCAATAGCGTCTGCGACAGTGTGCATTATCTACGCGCACGTACTCATAAATACCGGAACAATAATTTTAAATCATGCCGGATAAGCCTGCCCGGGATTTAATCCGGGAATCCAGCATCCGGCCCACCCTCAGAGTATTCCGGTTTCAGTCGGGATAACAATTCTGCACTATACGGCGTTACCGGATTTATGAAATAGTGTACTCGGAATAGACGGGGCGACGTGGCCAGTACATATACTGGCCCGCAGAAAATAAGGGAAACTGTTTTTTTAATAATCGTTGTCGGAGAAACCCTGTTCCCGTTCTTCTTTCCAGGCGGAAAGCTGCCGGGTACGGCTTGGATGCTTAAGCTTGCTCAGTGCTTTTGTTTCTATCTGACGGACCCGTTCTCGTGAAATATTAAACGCCTCGCCAATTTCTTTAAGTGTTTTTATCCGGCCATCATCAAGACCAAAGCGCATGACAAGTATCTCTTTTTCTTTTTCGTGAAGCGAGTCGAGCACTTTGGAGATATTTTCTCTCAGCGTAAGTAACGACACGCGCTGTGAAGGATCTTCCACTTTGGTATCTTCGATATATTCCCCGACTGTCGAACTGCCGTCGCTGCCGATTTCCATGTCAAGCGAAATGGGATCGAGTGAATATTCCAGCGCTCGTCTGATTTTCGAAACCGGATAGCCCAGCGCCTCTGCAATTTCTTCGTGCGTCGGTTCATATCCGTATTCGGTAACCCATTTTTTGCAGAACCGGATTGTCTTGTTTACCAGCTCAAGCGTATTTGCCGGAATTCGTATGGTTTTCGATTTGTCGTTGATTGCCCGTGATATTGCCTGACGTATCCACCATGTTGCATAGGTGCTGAATTTGTATCCTTTTTTATAATTGAAATTTTCTACCGCTTTAATCAGCCCCCGATTACCTTCCTGAATCAAGTCGATAATTTCCATCCCCCGAAGGATATATTTTTTTGCAATGCTGACAACAAGCCGCACATTTGCCTCAATAATGGCACATTTCGCTTTATTCCGTTTTTCTTCCCATTGCTCGAATTCATCAAGCTCTTCTGTACGATTTTCAGCCTTCAGAGAATCTTTATATTTATTGAGTATGTGCTGGACCTGTTTTGAATTCAGATTGAGGTTCCGGCAAAGTTCGACAACTTCCTGACTGGCTGTTTCAATTTTTTTCTCACGCTGTTCCTTTTTGGATTTTGCGCCGGTTTTTTTCAAATCTGCCCGCAAGCCTTTTATTGATTTTTCTTTTCGCTTAATCGATGAAATTGTTTTGAGGAAATTGCTGCGCAGCTCTTCAAAATCGTTTTCACTGGAGTACTGATCTTCTTCGACCTGAAGTACGTTTATGCACTCGATCTCGTTTCGCTTGAATTCATCACCTATGCGATAGAGGCTTTCAAAAGCAATTGATGATTGAAATGCCATTTCAAACAACTTGCTCTGTGCAGACTCCATATCTTTGGCGTACCTGGCTTCCTGATCCCGGGAAAGCAATGGGACCCGCCCAACCGTATTGAGGTAAACCCATGTCGGATCGGAGTAGCGCGGTACTTTCCGTGCAGAGACCAGCCGTTTCGCCCTGTGAGCAGGAGGAGCGGCTTCCCTGGGAGCCACCAGCGTATTAAATATAATGTTATTTTCTTTGAGGAGCCGGATAATTTGCTCGCGTTCATGATCCGACGAAGCTATTTCATCAACCTGAACATTTGTCACGAAACCCTGGAGCTTCGCAAGTTTCTTTATCCGTTTCGTGGTCTGAGCACTGAGAACCGATGATTCTTTTTTTGTCATGTGACCGTATCTAACCGCTTGATTTGAGAAATAATTTTACTATGTTCCTCAAGCAGAGATGCCCTCTGCTCCGGATTGCTTTCCATTTTTTTTCTAATATGTCGTGCAGTATTACGAAGATACTTTATTTCCAACCTTGCCATTGTATGAATGAGCTCACTTTCTGCGTTTTCTCCTGAACCGGAATGTACTGCCAGCAGCGAAAAAACAGCACTCAATTCCGGGGTTCCCGCTTTGTCGATACAGTGAGCAAGATTTCCGGTTTGAGCATAAACCGAAAGCATTATAGAATATAAATTAGCGGAGAATTGATCCGTAAGGTTTTGGGGGCTTATTCGATCTTTTGCCATATCAATGAGTTGAGGGTTAGAAAATAAAAGACGAATAAAATTACCTTCAAGCGTAGCGATAAACCCGGCTGCATGATTCACATTCGGCGATGCTGGCCTGCCGGATGCTTTTGAGTTTTTTATTTTTCCGTAAATAATTTTCTCATCCACATCAAGGGCCTCGGCGAGCTGCTTAATGCACGCGGCCTGAATAATCCTGTCGCTTATAGACTCAAAAAGCGGCCGGCAGTGGTTGACAACATCGGATTTGCCCCGGGGAGTATTTCCATGGTAGTCGGCAATGGCTTTTTGAATTATGAATTCAACGCCATCCTGTGCATCATCAACAAGTGAGAGAAACCGGTCTTTGCCGTATTTCTGCACATACGAGTCAGGGTCTTCATTTGCGGGCAGCAGCAGTACCCGTGCGTCAATGTCAAAAGGTGCGACGGTAAAAGTTGCCCTTTCGGCAGCTTTCATGCCGGCAGCATCACCGTCAAAAACGAAAATCAGCTTTTTTGTGAATCTCCGTATCAGGCTTACATGTTCCGGGGTCATTGCCGTTCCGGAGGTGGCAACACAATTGCGGATTCCGGCCTGGTAGAGCGCCAGAAAATCCATATATCCCTCAACAATAAGGATGTGTTCCAGCTCTTTTGTCGCATGTTTTGCCTTGTCCATTCCATATAAAAACCTACTCTTGCGATATAGCGGTGTTTCCGGTGAATTGAGATACTTGGGCATGGTTTCATTATCCATGCTCCGCCCGGCAAAGCCGACAACCTTACCGGCCAGGTCTTTCAGAGGAAATATTACCCGGTTCCTGAACCTGTCGTATGCAGATGCCCCTTCAGATTTGCTCAGGGCCAGTCCGCAGGCAATCAACATGTCATGAGTAATCCCTTTATTCAGTGCAAAATCGATAAACGAGTGCCATCCCGGCGGAGCGTAGCCAAGCTTGAACTCCCGTACCGTTTCAGCGGAGCAATTCCGCTTTTTAAAGAATTCCACCGCGGTACTGCCTTTTACCTGGCGGTAATAAAAGTGCATTGCCAGCTCATTCACCGAGAGCATCTCTGTTTTTGACGGCAACTTTGTATCCGTTGTCCCGGATGGTACGTTTCGTTCCGGAAGGCTAACGCCGGCTTCTTCGGCAAGCTGCTGGAGCGCTTCAGGAAAAGTAAGCCCCTCAATTTCCATCAGAAAGGAAAAAATATCCCCGCCCTTGCCGCAGCCGAAACAATGATAAATGCCTTTTTCGGAATTTACATTAAACGAAGGGTCCTTATCCTTGTGAAACGGACAGAGCCCTTTCATGTTGCGCCCGGCAGATTTCAGCTTTACATACCGCCCGATAAACGCAGCGATGTCGATTCTGGTACGGATTTCTTCTTTGATGTGATCATCAAATTGTGGATTGTGCGAAGTCATTGCTACCCGGCTCCTGGTATTCCCCTCCACTGATTAGTACCGTCATACGGCCTGGGGCCCGGCCGAACGCAAGTAAAATATTATATTTGCCTTCATTCTTGTACAAAACAGGACTGCAACAATACCATTGAAAAGCGCAAAGGAGGCTGTATGGTTTTCGGCAAAAGCATTTCACTGCAGACAAAAGGCAATTCAGATATTCGCAATATTACCAGTGAGGTTGAAGATATCATTGCAACGTCAAATATTTCCGAGGGGCTCGTGAATGTATTTGCCGTTGGTTCAACTGCATCCATTTCGACCATTGAGTATGAACCCGCCCTGGTGGCCGATTTTCAGGACCAGCTCGAGAAATTCGCCTCACGGACCCTCCACTCCCGTCATTCGCAAACCTGGGGCGATGACAATGGATACTCGCATATCCGTGCAACATTCATGGGGCCGGGCCTTACCGCTCCGGTGCACGGCGGACGAATCGTCCTGGGTACCTGGCAGCAAATCGTGGTGATCGATCATGATAACCGTCCTCGATCCAGAAATGTGTTTGTGCAGGTCATGGGAGAGTGAGGAAGAACGGCAGGACGGGGATGGGGTAACGGGGTTTGATTGATTTTCATTTCAACAGCATTCCGTATCATGAATCTACTCATGCTCGTATTTCATTTTCATACCGGTTGATTTCCACGCAAAATGGATTATCATACCGGTATCGGTCTGCTCAACAGAACCATCGGAAACACAGGGATTTTTTGCAATAAATTCAACGATTTGCTTTGAATCCGGCCCGGTATGAATAAATTCATGCAGCGAGTTATAGAATTGTCCGACATTGCTCCTGTTGTATGCGCATTCCGATGAGGCATCCCGGGAGATACGGGTGACAGTAAACAGGTCTTTGCGGTCGTAATTTTCCCACACATACAGCCCCATTTTGCGGACATCGCCGAAATACTCATCAGTCAGGCCGCCGTGCTTTTTAAGCGACTTTTTAATGAATTGCCGCGTATGATTGAGCATCTCTTTTTTAACTTCAAGACGCACAGCTTTGTCCTTAAAATGAAACGTTGCAGACAAATTCTTTTTTCCCGGCACCGTGCTGATAAGCCCCCGCCCGTATGTTGCACCAATTGCAGCCATGATACCATCATTAAGACACGAAACAGGCGGTTTCCGGCCGGCTTCGCTCAGAACACTTATTTCATGGTCTTTGCCTCCCAGAATCTCCTTTGCCCGCAGCGCCATTTTAGCGCCGTAGATGTTATTTGGCCCGATATGCTGATGGAATTTATTTGTCAGCATGATCGCTTCAAACTCTTCAGGATCCTTATGCCTGATTTTTTTGCATAATTCGCAGATGTCTTTTTCTGTAATTTGTTCACAGGAAACCAGATCAAACCCCGAGCCGTAGAGTGTCTGCTGTTTCGGAAAAACAATAGTGTCGGACCGGGCAATGTCCTTTGCAGAAACAGTCGCAACAAAACAGGCCACCAGGCAAATACTCTTCTTCATTCAACGATCCTTTCCAGACGCGCTCATCCCCCATGCGCTCGTGACTTCGTAACCGCAGCCTCCATCCACTATTCCAGCTCTCCATCACTCCATCACTCCAACTCTTCAACTCTTCAACTCTTCAACTCTTCAAAAATGATACGCCAGCCCTCCGGATACTTCTATGCCGGACATGAGATACACGCCCGCGTCTGAGCTCGGAAGGTCGGCATAAAGCGCATAATTCCGGTTGAGAGCATTGTTTACATGTGCAAATAGCCGCAGCCCTTTTGTGATTTTGTACCGGAACCGGCCGTATACTGTAAAAATACCATTCCGGCCGTCAATACGCGACTCCATGGCATCATCGGCATAATAATTGAGCATATAATGCCCTCCAACCATCGATAACAGATACTCATTTTCATACCTGAGGGATACGTTGAGCATGTTCTGGGGGATCCCTTTCGGTAATTCATAGGGATCAAGCCAACTGTATGACAAGCCAAAGGTTGTAGACTCCACCGGCCGTATCTCGCTCCTGAATTCCAGTCCCCGCATGGTGTATTCGCCGGTGTTTTCAAACCGGAACGGCGGCATCCCTCCGGTCGGCACTGTTGCAATCATATTTTCGCCCTCAGTATAAAATCCTGCGATATCGAGCTCAAGCGCGGCCGCGGTCCCGTAATGAATGCCGGCTTCGTAATTGATATTTTTTTCAGGCTCAAGTTCTTCATTGGATGATTTCATCATGTACAGCTCATTGATCTGCGGAGAGCGGAATCCCCGGGATACCAGCCCGCGCACATGGAGACGTTCGTTGATTTTCCCTACAATACCGCCTTGCGGAACAACAGTACTTCCATAGCTCTCATCATAATTGTAGCGGATTCCGCCGTTCAAAATCACGACGTCAAACAACTCCTGCTCTTCGCTGGCAAAGACACCTAATTCATATTTGCTGAATTCCCGTGTGTCGCGCTCGTAGGAAAACGGCTCGTGAAGCAGCTCGCCCGCCTGGCGCCTGAATTCAAGGCCCGCGACCAGGGTGTTCGAAAACCTGTCGAATTGCAGGACCCGGCGGCTGCCATGAATAATGACTCCATCGGTATGGTCCCTGGAATGATAGCCGTCATCAAATTCATGTTCTCCCATATCGCGATAATACTTTGCCATGAGGTTAAGCCATGGCGGTTTCCAGTCTATTGTTGCATCGACAAAGCCCCGCAGATAATTGTTCCAGGTGCTGTCTGCCGGGGAATGTGTCGATTTCCAGAGCATCAGCGACGTGTCGTATGCTGCAGGCGCGGGCTCTTCTTTGTAACCGTCAAACAGCTTGCCGGTTAGTGTTATCGAAAATTTATCCTGTATCGAATAGCCGGCTCGTGCTGAAAAATCATTCGCTTCATAGGAGGAGTTCTGAAGGTGGCCGTCGGAGGACTGGCGATCAGCAGTGACGTAGTAATCGAAACCTTTGATCAATCCGCCGATCCTTCCGCGATACCGCTGCGTATTTTCGGTGCCGTATGATACCATGGCATCACCTTCGATTTTTTTCTCGGCTTTTTTAGTTATGATATTGACTACACCGCCGAGAGCATCGGAGCCGTACAGTACCGATGACGGCCCCCGGACAACTTCAATCCGCTCGACATTATTTGCAGGAAGCGAATGGGTGATACTGCAGCCGAAGAGCCCCATTTTCTCAGGCCGGCCGTCAACAAGGACCATCATCCGGCGCCCCTTGTCGCCAATGCCCCGGATCGCTACATCCGCGCGGCCGAACGAGCCGGTTTTGTGAATTGTAATGCCCGGGAGCGAGCCGAGAATATCCGTGCTCGATGCCGGATTGAGCGCCTCAATGTCGTCACTGTCAACTATGCTGACCGAGGAACTCAAGTCTTCCTGCTTCTTTTGTGTTCTGGTTGCAGTAACAATGATCCTGTCCATGGACACGATCCCGGAATCACCGGTTTCCTGCGTCGAATCCACTGCAGCCTGTTCGGCAGGGGTGAGATTATTCAGTGCGAGAGCCAGCAGGATACAAGGTGTGGTTTTCATGATGCCTCCGTATTTGATACATGAAAAGAAAGACGGCCAAAAGTGTTACAAAAATAATATTCGTGCTATTTATTTTCAACCGGCGGCTTGTCGCAGGAGCACTGTTCCGGGCTGTTCGCATTTAATTCCCGGCGCAGGTTTTTGCTCAAATTTATTTTTATGCGATTTTCGTTGTATTTTAGTGCTCGTATTTATTTATTTATAGGGTTCATGAGCAAAGAGGCCTTTCATATTTAACCATTTTACCAGGAGGTGTTGTATGTTTCATAAACGAGCTGGTGTTGCGGCGATTCTGCTTCTTTGTGCAAGCTTTGCATTTGCGCAGAATGCCCGGCGTGACGCGCTTGGGGGAACGTCTGTTATCGATGATATGGTTGACATTCTCGCTAATCCGGCGGATATGAACAATTATGTCGATGCTGTGCAGGTTACCTATGACGGTTCTGTGGGACCGGCTATAGGAATTAAAGGTGTCGGGGACTTGTTGAGGGTTGGCCTGTGGTATGATAATCAGACTGTGGTAAATTCCAGTATACTTGCAGATTTCACCGCAACATCAAATCTGACACTCGATCCTATTCCGCATATTCTTCTTGGAATGGACCTTGATGCAATTCAGCTGGGTCTGGACCTCTACTGGGAAAGGGCTATCGAAAAAAGCAAAGAAGAGGACACCTACGATGTCACGGGGACCGGCACGTTCGGCACCCGGACTACAATAGCCAAAGAGATTTTATCTAACCCCGGCTTCTTGTTGGGCATAAATCTTCCGGATGTACTTGACATGTCAATCTGGCTTGGAGCAAGCCTGCCGTCATTCAAAGTATTCAACAGCGTTGAAGCCAGTGGTGACACAAGCTATACCGACGAATCAACAGTCAAATCAAAATTTCCGGTTGTCGATATAACTGTTGGCGCAGAAGCCACGCTACCGATTTCAGATTATGATCTAACCGCAGGTATAAATGCGGATATTGCAGCATTCGGCAAAACGGAAACGGAACAAACCGGCACACCCGATACATCCTACGAAACAGGATCAAAGCGCTTTTTTGCAGATTTAAGCTTATATACAGGCGTTGTTAAAGAGATTGTCGAGCACAATGCATTAGCCGGAATTATGGCTCAGGGTGGATTACAGATCGACCGTGATGCTCCTGATGAAATCACCTATAATGATCGCAAAACTGTTGATAACACTTTATCGCTGGATATTATGGGAGGAGTCGAAAAAGAGTGGGATGCACTCAAACGTCTTGATGCAATTCAGGCGAGGTGTGGTCTCTCCTACAGCGTGGAGCAAGTCATTAATCATGAAAGCGGTGATTCATCATCGTATGAATATAAATACAGAGAAAAGGATGCTGCATCCCGTACTGGCCTTGCCGCATTTCTCGGCATGGGCCTCACCAAAAGTTTTTTCCAGTTTGATCTGCAGATTGATCCTCTTGCAACACTTAATGCATTCAAGCTGATCCAGGGCACCTACAATTCTGCCGGTAATGATTTTGTCAAAGCGACAGTCACTGTAGATTTCGGCGGCGACTCGTACGGTGGCTCGAGTGATTTTTCAACGAGCCCCCCGAGCTATGAAACAACGCCGTCATCCACATACGATTCATCACCGTCGTATGAAAGCGACACCTCGACCGAAACTTCAACCGATGCCGGAGAGAGCGACAGCAGTGATGAAGGCTTTGATTTTTAACGGTACCGGCCCTGAATTAGTCTTTGAAACTATCGACAAACCAGAACCTGCCCCCGGGCAGGTTCTTTTGTCTGTGCATGCCTGTGCGGTCTGCAGGACCGATCTTCACATAATTGATTGCGAACTGCCGGAACCGAAACTACCGCTGATTCCCGGCCATGAGATAATCGGGACGGTCGAATCGGCGGGAGAGGGTGTAAAGCATTTGTCAATCGGTGATCGGGTGGGGGTCCCCTGGCTCGGGGGTGCATGCGGAGTGTGCGCCTATTGCAGGAGCGGGCGGGAGAACCTGTGTTCTTATGCGCAATTTACGGGGTACACGCTTGACGGGGGCTATGCTGAATACACTGTTGCGAACGAACGGTTCTGTTTTCCGGTCCCGGACGGGTATGACAGCATTCACGCTGCTCCGCTGTTATGTGCGGGGTTAATCGGGTATCGTGCACTGTGCATGACCGGTGATGCCGGATATCTGGGATTTTACGGGTTTGGTGCAGCCGCGCATATTTTAATCCAGATAGTCCGTCACCAGGGAAAAGAGGTTTTTGCGTTTACCCGTCCGGGTGATGATTCCGGCCAGGAATTTGCCGTAAGCCTGGGTGCGGTCTGGGCCGGAGGCTCAGATCAGAAACCGCCGATTGAGCTAGATGCAGCTATTATCTTTGCACCTGCAGGTGGGCTTGTTCCGGCCGCACTTAAGGCGGTCGAGCGCGGCGGAATAGTTGTATGCGCGGGAATTCACATGAGCGATATTCCATCGTTTCCCTACAGGCTTTTGTGGGAAGAGCGTTCGATTAAATCGGTGGCGAATCTCACGCGGCAGGACGGCGAAGAGTTTTTTGCGCTTGCTGATGAGTTTTGTATACAAACAGAAGTTACTTCATATCCGCTCGAACAGGGAAATCAGGCGCTTGATGATTTGCGGAACGGCAGGATTCACGGCGCAGGGGTGCTGAAGGTTTGAAACTATCACACGGAAAACAAATCCATCTGGAAAGTCCTGCGCGGCGCGGCAAAAGTAAAAAAACCTCGTAATAAAATTTTTTTCAGGCATCGCCAGGGTCTTATTTTTAATCATGCCGCATTCCTCTGCACAATATATCTCGGCCTCGCGCAGAAACGACCTTCCCCGGTTTTTCTATAATGAGTTTTATTCGGCACGGAAAAAAGGAGAAATCACGTATGACGGTGGCTATGGACGGTCGTATACTGTATCGCTGAAACAAGAAGACGTTTCTGGATACATATTCTGGTCTAAAGATTTCAGCCGTTTTATCGGGCATCCGCAGTTCGGCGAGCTTATACGGGAAAACAATGCTGTTTTTCACTTTACAATTAACGACATGCCCGCGCTCGAACCCCGTATTCCTCCTCTTGAAAAGCGCCTTGAAACACTTGCCCGGCTGTGCGACCTTGCTGGTCCGGAACGGGTGCTCTGGAGATATGATCCTCTCTGCAAATATGTATCAGAATCAGGTATTGCAACAATAACCGACACGCCTTTTTATGCAATTCTGAAACCGGTTGCGGCGGCGGGGATCACCCGCTGCTATTTTTCGTTCATGACTGCGTACAAAAAGCTGGGCGGACGCGGAATTGATTTCGAGGAATTTACACTTGAAGAGAAGCGGGAGATCGCCGCGGGCATGCGCGATGCAGCATCAGCCGAGGGGCTGACTTTGTACAACTGCTGCAACAAAGAAATCCCGTCGCTTGTTCCGGGTATCCGGAAAGCGCACTGTGTCGACAATGACCTGCTGAAATCGACCGACCGGTTCGGCGTGCACCGGGAATTAAAGATAAAGCCGACCCGTTCAGGGTGCGGCTGCTTCGAGAGCAGAGATATCGGCTCCTATGCACATGTCTGCCCGCACGGGTGCCGTTACTGTTATGCAAATCCGGAGATATGATTTGTAAAGAGGACGCCGCCACGCAATGACCGGATAACACAACCGTGATGAATAACCTGATGTCATTTCATACCAGCAGGAGACCGGCAACAATTATCCTGTTGCCGGTTTCCTGCGGTTCGGCGCTATTTGTGGCATGTTGTTCCGGTCCGGGCTACACTGATG
>WJKA01000087.1 GCA_014729375.1 Chitinivibrionales bacterium | reverse complement strand
GGCATCACCCATGCATGTCGCCGCAGGCAGCATCTGTGAAACGTAGTGCTCTTTGCTGATTTCGAGCGTACAGTCGCCGGCTTGTTGACGGGCCGAAAGAGGCGGGGCCGATTCGGAGAACTGCGTTGCGCGGGCTGAGCCGGCATACACACGGCCATTTGCAAAAAGCAATTTCCGTATCGAACGCCCGCCTTTCCCCCGCAAAACAATCACGTACGAGCCTGAGGGCGGACTCAAAGGTGTTATCTGTTCGGCATGCAAACCTGCAGCCGGACCTGTAAGCGATATTTCACTGATACGCATACCGGTAAGATCATGCAGAGCACCATAAACCGGTTGCCCGTCCGGAGCGCTTCGAATCCAGAGCTTTTCATTCCGGACAAAAATCTGAGCCGGGGCAGCACCGCGTCGAAGAGGAAGATTGATTGCGGTACCGGTACCGGCAAGTGAAAACTCCCCGTCGGCATTAGTAAGCGTTTCATCGAAATCGTTGTTGCCGATAACTCGAACCCGGGCATTTTCAACTGGTTTGCCGTTTAATTTATCAACAACAGTGCCGGTAAGAGCGGCAGTCCGGCAGAATACCAACGAATACATCGGTAGTATTAAAAGCAGAAAGATGCTGCACGGATGCTTCATAATCGTCACCTCCCGGCCTTTACCATGTTAACAATAAAAACGCCGTTGCCCATCGGTGGTAACTCAACTTTGCCGCCGTGCACGTTCCGTACGGCACATGTCCGCCCGTTTGGTGAAATGAGCCGGACCATGGTAATACCTTCAGGAACGGAAAGGTAAGGCTGTCCGGATCGGGCAGGAAGATTACAGGTCACGATATGCATTGGAGCAGTGTTTTTTCCCGGAACGGAGTGTGCAATATCGAATGGTGTGTCCCCGTTCTGCGGCCCGACGGGAAGTTCTTCATGCTCCGCCAGACTGTAAAGATATCCCAGCAATGCCATTTTCCCCCGCATGGTCTGTCGCGGAGTAAATTCGCTGTTGGCATAGTTATACCGTACCGGCCATAACGCTTCTGCATGAGGCCACCTGTCCCAGTCGGGATATCCCTTGCTGTACATCCATGAGGGCATTCCCTGCCACCATCCGCTGCCCCAGTCGCTTGCATTCATATACGGTGTATGCCCCGGATGAACACCCGGATAGCCGTCATTCTGGCCGGTAGTGTAAATATCTTCTGCATGACGACTGCCCAGACCGGTCATCTGAACGCTGTTGAGCGGGTTGCGGCCAAGGCCGTAATCAGCCTCCAGAATCAGCGCCCTTTTCAGCATATCCTTATCCGATTGTGATGTGGCTACCGCATGAGCAATGCATACCAGTTGCATGGTCTGGGTCGATTGCCACCAGGATGTTCTCTCATCGGTGGCGCGACGGGAGGGACGCTGGTCGATCATATTGACATTTCGCTGCTTTGCCCGGTAGATTACCGAGGCCTTCATATCATTCCACAGATCGCGATAATGAACAGTCCGACCTGCTTTTTCGGCCATGAGATAGGCAGCAGTTCCCCAGATTTGTCCGCCGTTACCCGGAAGCGATGAGCTGGAGCCGGATATTACGCTCAGATCATTTACAACATCCTCGTATTTTGTTTCGCCGGTTGTGTTGTAGAGATATGCAGCCGCCATCATTTTCATATCACGGCCCCGTATGCTTGCATCACCGATACCGAGATTGTCGTCAAGTTCGCTGTCGGACCTGTTCTCCGCATACGTATAAGCCGCGATTGCCGAATCGCGATAGAGGTTTTTCAGTTCATTGTTGCCGGCAATACGGTAGCAATCGGCAAGCATCGCTGCATTGGCGGCATTTGCCCAGGCCATAAGCGGCCGGGCGCCTGCCTGATACATAACTGAACCACTGGGGTTGTTCAAACCGCAGCAATATGCGCCGTTTTCATCGCGCAGCCGAAGCCAGAAATCGACTTCATACCGGGCTTCATCGATGATGTCAGGATCCCCGTTGCCGCTCTCGGCAATCTGCAAGTTGTCTTCATCTAAAATACCGTTGCTGAGCACATAGGGCAGCAATAGATCCCAGATATTGGAGACATGCCCCATGTGCCGGTCCCAGTCGAGCGCATCGGAGTGGCCTCCCCAGGCATTGGGGTTTGTGGGCGAACCGGACTTGACATAATCAGACCAGTCTCGCACATCCCATTTGTCACCGCTGCCCAGTGAATTCCAGTCCGGATGACCGGGGTAGACCGTCGTAAGGTATACTTTGAAATCGGCCGGGTCCTTTCCTGGAATATAAAGCGGCCGTCGCGGAACAGGCATATCTTTTGCGCCGAACCCGACACTGTCCTGACCGATACGCATGTAGAAATAGCCGCGTACGGAAGTTTTATACGGTTCGAAATAAATGTCTTCGCGAATCTCAAAATCCGGGCTGCACCCAACCCCTTCAACAGCAAGCCTGTATGTTCCTTTTTTAATGAATGAAGAAAAGTCACAGTTCCAGACTCCGGTCTTAATCACTTCTCTGTTGCCGAGCTCATTGACTCCCGGATCTTTCCAGTGTTTCACTGTCCCGACCGTCTCCCGGGCACCGGTAGCGACATTATAGATAATGACGTCATTGCCTTCATAGGACGAATAATCCCGATTACCACCATCACCCAGCCACATATACAGATCGGCCGATTTCATAACCGTATCATAGGGGTGATAGCCGATGATATTCACATGAATCGCCTCGGAAACCGAATTGAAGATATCAAATGTAAATTCTTTTGAGGTTACATCAGTATTGGTGCCTGCCTCTATATGCAGCGTATAGGCGGCGTCCTGTTTCAGCGTTGACGGCAGCTTGAGAAAGATCGTGTGATCAAGGAAATAATCGTTACCGTTGTAGGTCGCTCCATTGACTTTTGCTTTTCGCCAGACATTTGTTGGCCGCTTTCCTGTAGAACCATAATCGGCGTCGTCGGCGGATGTAAGGGTATAGGTTCCCGTTGAAGCTGCGCTGGAGGTATTCAAGGGGGACCCATGAGCGCGCGGGGTAGCGTCTGAGCAGGAGTTGCGATAGGCGCAACTTCCAGTACCGTCATCCCGATAATCGATAAATCCGTCCTTCCATACCACCATGAGATGCTCATTATCGATCGGCCTTACTTCCATCAATTTTGTCGCCCATGCTGCGGCAAAAAGGCCACACAGAATAATCGAAACCACCACTGCAGTCCTCGCTGATTTATTCATAAGGGGTACTCCTTTTAAGGTTGTTGAATTTTTAAAACCGTTGTATTTTTTTTCTGTCGTTTACTGCAATCAGCCTTTTTACTGTTTGATAGTATTTCCGGTTTTCGATTCCGTATGCAGAATGTAAATTTCTTTTGAAAGTATGCTTCTTCCGTTCGCAATAATCAGGCAACCGGTTGGAAGAGCGCCGCTTCGCTGCCGCCTGCATTTTCTTCCGAAAAGATCATATACGCTCCTCGATTCAGGGATACCAGTCCGAAATGAACGTATTCTCTCCTGGTTGTACCGTTTTTCCGGCGCTGCTGCATAACCGGTAGCGCCGGTAGATATCAATACCGGTCCGTCGTGCGGTCTCGCTTCGAAAAGTATTGTCGTGCCGCTATTTTCTTTATAAGTAATAATTTCACCGTTCTGATGAACCGTAACCCCTTCGATACCATCCGGAAGGATGACGATCAGACTCAGCGGATAATTGTAGAGCGAAGCGTCGAGTGCCGGATCGACCGTCTGAAAGGTAATTTCCAGTGATGCTCCATCCTGCGCAACCACAGAGACGTCAAACGCTTCCCGTTCCCGGATATATCTGATTACATTCGACGGCGTGCCGACCCACAGGTTTCTTTTGTCAATTTGTTCTTTCAAATAGTTCAGATGTCCCCGGTAAACCTCAAGCGGCATGGCATGGTAGGAATTGTCTTCGACCCCGTGCATGGTCATATACGACCATCCGCCTTGTGCGACGGTCTCATCCACTTTTGCGTTGAGCGTCGAGAGGTCATTGGATTCTACCCATTTGACCCGAAACGGATCCGGCAGATCGTGAGGATTGATTCCTTCGGTTCCTGCACGCGCACCGATATAGCCGGCGGTACGCAGGTATTCGATTACACCCTCGGGCCGGGTGCGGTGACAGGGCACATAAAACAGGCACTCCTGCGAGGGAAGATTGCGGTCCATGACCGCCTTTACCGAGTCGATCTGAAGCGGATACTCCGAAGGGTCCCAGTCGTTGGGGTTGGTATGGTCCCAGGTGTG
>WJKA01000086.1 GCA_014729375.1 Chitinivibrionales bacterium | reverse complement strand
GGTGAAAGGTAACAGCTCAGGCAAGCGCTTCCCGGTGGATTCGCCCGAACCGGCATTCCGCGACCTGGAAATAATTGCCGGAATCACGCCAATGCCTGCCAGGACCCCCAGGTCCGGAAGCAATTTCACAAGGGAAACATCAACCTCACCGCCGGAGTAGAAATACGTTGTCCCTGTTTCAAACAATGCCGGAATGAAAATGGAACAAAGCCACAATACAATATTTCCCAGCCCCGCATATAAAAGAATTATTCCGGTATACAGATAAAAAAGGCCGTGAGTGTGCCGATATGGTGCCCCCCCCATCCGTGTCACGTGCACCGCAGCAAGCGTTATTACCATCAACCCGCCAAATGTCCGTATGGAGCACGCACCTTCAGCAGATACCCGCGCGCCGGCAAGGACCCATGCCAGGGATACACCAACGACAAGCGAGACAAGTACTCCGATAAAAGGAATGCCCGAAAGCAAACCCGCGGTATTCCTGGCCGCCAGAAGAAAAACACATGCCGCAAAAAGACAGTATTCAATGATTGTTGCGATAATAAAAGACGGTTTTCGAGGCATACACCCGATCTTGCCTGATAAGGTACAATATATTCGTCGACCCGGTTCTCCCGAAAATACCGACCGGTATTGTATTTTAATAAGAGTAATGCCGGATTCCTGAATATAGAATATCTTTATTGTATAATTCGTTTATGGAAAAAGCAAAGAATTCCAGACCATTAAAGCATTATTTATTCCGCTTTCTGGGCGACCGGTTCCAGCATGCTTTTTTTCGATGGACATTCCGGAAAAATATCAGGCAGGGAATGGTCCATTTTCCAGTCAATCATCTCTCGGTAACCAGGCTCTGCTTTATTCTTCCTACTACCCCCTTTGATGCGCTCTTTCATATCGATTCAATATTCGCCCTTATCTCGCGCTTTAAAAAAGCCGAAAATACAGTCATCTGCGACTACAGGGTCGCTCCCTATTTCAGCAAACTGCCCAACATCGGAGCGGTATGGGAGTTTGACGGAAGCGAAATGTATGCCGGTTCCCGGGAGCTGGAAAACCTGTGCAGTCTCCTCGGCAGGGAATCCTGCGCACTCTGCTTTCTGCTGGAAAAAAATCCCCCGCTTCCGCTGCTGGTCCTCGCCGCGTGCACCGGCGCGCCGATCCGTGCAGGGTTCTGGTCCCGTCAGGCATCACCTTTTGTTAACGTTTGCGTGCGACCGGGCGAAAAGGCAACCTATATTGCCGAGAAAAACATGCTCCTCGCCCGCCTGTTCGGCGCAAAGCATTCGCAGAATAACCGCTGGGTCGTATCGAAAAACTCCTGCGAGGAAGTCAGGTATCTGCTCGAAGAAGCGGGTATTAAATTTTCACTGAGCCAGGTTGGTATCGATGCGACAACGATTTTTTATGAATTCGGCGAGCAATGGACCGAAAGGCTCCTCCATACACTTGTCAACGAACAACATGTCCCGTGCTACCTGTATGTCCCGAAAAATTTCAGCGATGAACGGCTGCTGGTCTGGCTGAAGAAAAAAAATATTCCGATTATCAGCAATCTATCAGTGCCGCAGACAGCAGCGCTGATCGAGCAATCACGGATAGTAGTCAGCGGCAAAAGCACCTTGTACCAGCTTGCGAACCTGCTGAAGAAACCGTCAATCGGCATTTTCAGAGAAGCGGAAAAAACGCTCTACTGCAAACCATCGTCTCAGTCAAGGGGAATCGCCTTTGATCCCCGCAACGCAGACAGGGCCCTGAATGAATTGCATTCGCTGCTCCAGGCCGCAGCATAATCAAGTATTTTTGTATTGAAGTTGACCGGCATCAGCGTTCAATATATAATAAAATTTCGTGATATGGCGTATCTCCAAGTCTTTGTAAAATAAAATGGGTATACATGCAATGTGGCGATCACTGGAACGAACGCTATCCTATTATGGCAAGGCCATTCAATTTCGCATGGAAACCTGGCACAAGAAGCGCGAAATTGCCCGGGCCTATCATCATACTCCACTGCTGCAGCGCGTGCAGCGGTATGCGCGACCTGCGGCAATTGCTGTGCTGATTGCAGCAACCGCAGTCGCACTGTATGCATTTGTCCCAGCGCTTTTTTCCACCCTGGGCACTATGCTGAAAAACCGGCCGGCTACAGCCCGTAAAGCAATCCCCCGTGCGCCGAAAAAAAGCAGACCGGCTGCGACGGCCCCTCAACCAGGTGAAAAAAGCAAGCCTGATGAAATCCCGGAATTTACCCCGGGACCCGAACTGAATTCCGAATTCGCACTCATCGCAAATAAAGCAACCAGAAACATGCATCTTCTTCGACAAAAAGATTCGGCGCAATGGAAACCCATACAGGAGTACTCTATCGCTGTAGGGGAACGACAGGGAAGAAAAGAACGGGCAGGAGATAAAAAAACGCCTGAAGGCATCTATTTTATCACTGGAAGAAAAGAAGCAAGCGAGCTTCCGGAAATCTACGGGCCGCTGGCCTACGTCCTTAATTACCCCAACGAAGAGGACAAAAAAGCCGGGCGCAACGGCGAAGGCATCTGGATCCACGGAACCAGTCCCGACTCTTTTCCCCTCCAGACGCGCGGATGCCTCGAATTGAATAACAAAGACCTCACCGAATTGTCGTCATACCTGAAACTCGGCATCGGCACACCGGTGATTATTATCAACGAGCCCAGCCCGCAAAATCCCGCAGCAACACTGAAACGGGCCCGCCTGGCACGGAAACACCGCTCATTTATTTCCGAGCATGCACAACGGCAAAAAGATTTCCGCCGGCTCCTTTCTTCATGGGAATCTGCATGGGAATCACAGAATATCGACCAGTATTCCCGGTTTTATGATACAACGGGTTTTTACGGTCAGGGCCTCCAATGGAACGACTGGAAACAAAGGAAAATACGAACATTTCAGAATTACAACTCAATAGCACTCAATATCCAGGACATACGCGTTACCGACTTTTCAGAATCAACCGCTGTTGTCAAATTCATACAACGATACACTTCCGATGCTCTTGATGTTATGAACGGGAAAAAAATCTCGCTCATAAAAAAAGGCGGCACCTGGAAGATCAAACAGGAATCAACCTTTCCCCGGGAGGAGCACCTGTCATGATGTTTGCTTTTTCCAAAAAGCAGGATATTAAAGATCCGCAAAAGCTGGCTGAAACAATTGAGGCGCAACTCAATGAAATTCAGGAAATCATCAAAAATGCACGGGCTGAAAAAGCCGACCTTCATTCGCTTTTAGCATCCACCGAAAAAGAACGCTCCGAAATAATTTCGGAGAAACAGGATGCCGAGAAAGTACAGAATAATCTGAGCATGATGGAAGACCGGTTTTCAACGCTATCGGCCAAGATCGACCAGGCCGCTGAGCAGTCGTCGCATCTCGAAAAACTGCTTTCAAAAACCGACTCGCTCGAAGAGCGGCTGGATAAAATTGAAGGCTCGGTCGAAAAAATCACCTCCAGTCAGGACATGGTTGACCAGATGGCCTCTTCTATCGATTCGCTCATTACCAAGCTGGAGAAAAAAGGCGGTGCCGATGTACTCGACCGTACCCTGAAAGCCGTGCAGGAATTTGATGAGCGCAAAGAACAGG
>WJKA01000085.1 GCA_014729375.1 Chitinivibrionales bacterium | reverse complement strand
GTTCTATAAAGTCCGTGCCGTTGACTACTGGGGCAGGGCCTCTGACGGTTCTGCTGTGATTGCCGCACATTCAACGCGGAACGCACCTTTGTCCGACCCGCCGGCAATAACAATCAGCGGTTCAAGCGTGAGAATTCATACTCTAAAACACAAAAAATGCCGTCTTGGCGTGTTTTCGCCGCAGGGACGGATGATTGCTGCGGTCCCGGTGACCGGCAAAAACACGGTTGATCTGACAAGATATACCCGCGCCCGCGGCGTGTATTATCTGCAGCTTATGGATACTACCGGACCTATTGCGCCGTCAAGGCAGGTGATAGCTGAGAAATAATTGCCGGGATTGTTGATTTATGCAACAAGAATACAAAAAAAAACGGAGACCAGAGCATCTGGAACCAGGGCCCTGGTAAAAATGCTAAAGATATATAATAAGTCATAAATTAACATTTACTTTCACTGTTTGCCTGGTCATTTTGTGGTATATTACAAATTACAGTTAATCTTTGAGGATACACACTAAAAAATATTTGTTAACAGGATATTTCTACGAAATGTAATACCAGAAAAATAAAAGAATTACCCTTTTGCTGAACACCCGCCATCTCATGCTCTACCTTCCGCCCCCTGTGAAGGTAGAGCCGGCGGGATTTTTTTTGCTCATGCTGCGCCGGCGGATACGGGGTACGGGGTAATAGGGACGGACTACATTTTATTCATTTTACGCACCATATGCAATACGGCATTCGAATTAATATTCAGAAAATGGGCGATTTGAACAAGCGGTATCATTTTCTCACAATGCGATATGTAACAAAACTTACATCTTGCTTTAGAGCGATTACTCATCCGGCCTCTCAGAAACAGCTCTTTATAAGTAATATTGAATTCTTTGCAGATTGTTTCTGCTGTCTTTTTAAGCATCTCACGGTAATTCTTAATCATATGAATCTTGCGCATGCGATCAGCATTCTTTTTCATTGCCTTTTGCAGATATTCATGATTGCCGATTACTACCGGCAATCCCTTTACAGATTTCTCCAGATGGATAATCGCTTCATCCGACAGCCTTCCTGCAGTATCAAAAGATGAGGGGTCAATTCCATTTTGAAGGTAATCCATATAGTTCTGAACAGCCTGCTTAATGTCGGTGCCAAAACGGCGCAAAACTTCTTTCCGTTCCTGAAACCCCTCACCTAATGCTCCGGGAGTACCGATTAGATAACCGTGGCCGCACCATTTCCAGTATTTCAGCTTGTCCAATGAATTTACTTTGCCGCTTCGCAATGGATTTAAGTGGATATATCTAATCAATTGTTTTGCATATTCAGTATCCTGACAGAGAATCGATTTAAATCTGTCTTGCAGCAAATACCCTCTTCGTCCATGGCGCTTGTTAAACCATCGCGCATATCCGCCGTTCAATCCTCGCATTACCTTGCTCATGGGATTTTCATTTGTTCTTAACAGCAGGTGATAATGATTGTCCATTAGGGCCCATGCATAGCAAAGATATCCAGTGCTGCGCAAATATTTCTTGAGCCGATACAGAAATTCATATCGCTCATCATCCTCGGTGAAAATACCGATTCCATCCAGTCCGCGTGACATTATATGAGCGATACTTCCCGGAAATTCAAAACGGATTGTTCGTGGCATAAGATGCTCCTTTCTATCATATTTTTAAATTAATAAATTGTAGTCCGTCCCTAAAATACGATATTTCCGTTCATTTCCTCTAATTTCGTTGAATAATCCATTTTCGGAGAATGGTAAAACCGGCGCTGCTTGCCCTGACAAGGTATGCCCCGGCGCCAAGGTGCGGCATGGCAATTGCCGAAGCATTTTTTACCTGTGAAGAAAAAACCGTGCGTCCGCGGGAATCAAAAATACGGATTACACAGGGAGTAGTATCGTCAGTTTTCAAGGAAAGATATTTTCCGGTAATTTCAAGCGTTATCCGGGGAGCGGCAGCCGGTTTTAAAGAGGATATATCCGAAACCGTGTGCCGTTCAAATAGTTCGGTGATTTCCGGAGGATTTCCCCAGGTATGGCCTGCCACCCAGGGCTCTTTACCGTATTCATAGGCTCCCAGGTCTGGGGCGGTCTCTGCAAAACCATCGGTAGGACCCGGGTATGCTTTGCCTTTACGTGATGAGAAGGGGCCGATTTCAACTCCTGCGTTTCGGGCGGGAGAGTTTTCTGTGAGCGTGTAGTCCCCGTTGTCCGGATCGGTAAACTTCCAGATTGCCGAATCGGCCGATGCTTCGATATTATTGGTTGCCCCGAAAGCCTCGCTTTTCAAATTAGCCCAGCGCTCAGCAAACGTGATATCGTACCGGTACGTTTCGGCGGCAAAAGTGTTGTTATAGTAGTAATTACTCGGTCCCATGGCGAGGGGGTTGAAAGTCCCTTTTTTGATCGGGTTGGGAAAAAACACATTATGATGCACATAGACATCGTTACCGCCTCCGTGATCGAGATAGATATACCCGACGTTGTAATGGTAGACTCCGCGGAACCAGTTATAGCCGATTTCGAAATTATTATTACACAATCCTGCTCCGTAAATTATTCCGCCGTCTTCATTGAGCAAAACACAATCGTAAAAATTATTATAGGTGATCGTAATATCGGCAAAATCGCCCGACGCACCTCCGGTGTGAATAACCGACCGTCCCATGGCGTTTATGGTGTTCCGGGTAATGACATGCCCGTGGGAGGGATCGATATCATCGTCGTTGAGCGCATCAAGGAATATCCCCGCACAATAGGTCCCCGAATAATTACAGTACCGAATAACGCAATTGTCTACTGTGTTGTTTGTGTCTCCCAGAAGTATTCCGCTTCCCGCACTCCACCTGACAGAGCTGTTTGT
>WJKA01000084.1 GCA_014729375.1 Chitinivibrionales bacterium | reverse complement strand
TTTCATGGGTTCGGCAAGTGAAATGAGCTGGTCTTTTGAAATAAATCCCAGGCGGAAAGCGATTTCCTCAAGGCATGATACCAGCAGGCCCTGCCGTTCCTGGATAGTTTCGACAAAGGTGGAGGCCTGAAGCATTGACTGGTGGGTTCCGGTGTCGAGCCAGGCAACGCCGCGCCCCATGAGGATAACGTCAAGCTCTCCCTGGTCAAGATATATCCGGTTGAGGTCCGAAATTTCAAGTTCTCCCCGTTCCGATGGTTTCAGGTTGGTCGCATAGTCGACAACGCGATTGTCGTAAAAATAGAGGCCGGTGACTGCATAGTTGGATTTCGGCTGCAACGGCTTTTCTTCTATGGAAAGGGCTTTGGCGCTGCTGTCGAGCTCGACAACACCGTATCGCTCCGGGTCCTGCACCCAGTAGCCGAAAACAACAGCGCCTGTTTTTAGCGAGGCCGCGGTTTTAAGGTTTTTTACGATATCATGTCCCCAGAAAATATTGTCACCCAGAATCAGTGCAGCAGAATCATCACCGATAAAATCTTTGCCGATAATAAAGGCCTGCGCAAGGCCTTCAGGACGGGGCTGGACAGCAAACGAGAGGGATATGCCCCACTGACTGCCGTCACCAAGAAGCCGCCTGAACGATGCCGAATCTTCGGGGGTGGTGATAATCAGGATTTCTTTCAGCCCGGCAAGCATCAGAATCGAAAGCGGATAATAGATCATCGGCTTGTCATACACCGGAATCAGTTGTTTGCTTACCCCGCGAGTAATGGGATAGAGGCGGGACCCAGAGCCGCCGGCAAGTATTATTCCTTTCATTATCACATTCCTTTGAATAAATCGGAACAATTATCAAAAAGATTAAAATACATATTCAAATGCATTCAGGCCAAAGGATTATGATGTATATTTTAAGAGATACTGGATATAAAAGTATACAGGATTATAGATTGTTTTTTATGTGTTTTTTTTTATTTGTTATTTATTGCCAGGGATTTAGGGGCAATGACGACCGGGGGAGACAGCATTCTTGACAAGAATATCGGATGTTTTCTGGCTCATATTGAGAAAGAGAGAGCATATTCGGAAAACACAGTTGCTGCATATCGCCGCGACCTGATGCAATTCAGTTTGTTTGTTCGCATGGAATTTGACGGTGTTTCATTCAAAGAGATAATGACCCGGACTATTCTTCGTTCATTCACGTATGAACTCAGCCGTAAAGGCCTTCGCCCGCGGACGCTCGCGCGCAAAGTTGCCGCGCTCAAGTCGTTTTCCAGATATTGCGCTCGTCATGGATTGATCGATGCCGACGCTGCGCGGGTCCTTGTCAGTCCCAGGCTTGACAAGCCGCTTCCTGTTTTTCTCACAGAACGGCAGACTGTATCTCTTGACATGCCAGGCAATGGCCCCCGGGCGGTCAGGGACAGGGCAATCGTCGAATTGTTTTACGGAAGCGGGGTCCGGCTGTCCGAGCTGTATTCCCTGAATGTCGGCACAATCGATTTCCGGAATGCTGTCATGCGGGTGACCGGGAAGGGGAAAAAAGAGCGGATTGTTCCTGTAACCGGGGCGTCATGTGGCGCGGTGGGAGAGCATATAAAAACCAGCCGCAGGGGAGCGGGATACGATGACCCGTTGTTTGTGAATGCTCAGGGAAACAGGCTCTCCCGCCGTCACATAGAGCGGATTGTAGAAAAAGCGCTTTCGCTGATTTCAAGCCGGAAGAAGAAAAGTCCTCATGTTCTTCGTCACAGCTTTGCCACGCACCTACTGGACCGCGGTGCAGATATACGTGCGGTAAAGGAGCTTCTGGGGCACTCATCGCTGGCGACAACCCAGATATATACCCATGTTACAAAAGAGCATCTTCAGAAAGCATACAAGCAGGCGCATCCGAGAGCGGTAAGGTAGACACGCGGCAGGAAAATACTATGCAAAAAAAGAGGTTCGATACAAAGAGCATGGTTGCCGCGCTTGTCTGCCTGGTGATCGGTGCGGTAATGCTGGTTGTCCAGTTCGGTATAGTCGCGCAGATGCAGAAAACGGTTGCAAAACAACAAGGCACAATCAATGATCTTCACGCAGAGGTCGACTCGCTTAAGGACAGAATGTTTCATTCAACCGAATTGCTCGGGCGCCGCAACGAACAGAGAGACAGTTTACAGGAAGAAATAGGGCGAATAAAGGAATTTATCCGCCAGTCGAGAAAAGAGCTTGTTAGCAGGGAGAATGCGCTGGACTCCGTTGAAGATAATATGGCGTTTTTCGGTACAGAAAACAAACGGCGTGAAGCAGTGCTGGACAGCCTTGACAGGCAAATAGAGTCGGTGAAACAGCAGCTCAGGGATCGGTTCTCCGATTATGGCAGGCTTAAAAATGAAGTCGGCCGTTTGCAGGAGCTTCTTTTCCGTGCCAGAAAAAAAATCACCCGGCTCCAGACCGACCATACGATCCGCACACTATTTGTCTATGATAATTATCTCGAATCTGATGTTGGCAGAAACGATGAAACCATTCATTTTAGTGAAAAAAAAGGAATTGTAATAAGCCTGTTTGATTCCTGTGCGCGGGTTAACAAGTGGCATGAGCGTTACTGCGACCTTCCGAAAATAGTCTACGGAACCAACGCTGGTGCACGGTACATTGAGATAAAAAATATTTCACAGAAATACGGGTTTACCTACGAAAGCCTCTATTTCCTTGCGCGGGCAGAGGGGTATGATCCTCTTGATGTTAAGGAGTGGCAATTAAAAGAAATTGCCGGCCGAACCTTTCGCCGGTTTGATTTTGAAAAAAAACTGGCCTTTGGAATTGCTTCAAACCAGATAACCTCGGCGCGTTTTTCGAATTATTGTTCACAGCAGGCCAAGCGATTTAAAAACGGGCGTGCCTGGCCCTGAATGGGGGCGCCTGCTCTCCTGGGTTATGTCCGTACGGTTGGCCATTCCACTCTCGTTTGAAATTATGCAAACTAAAATTCCGTGTAGAATGGGGCTGTAAAACTGTAAAATGGGGTCGGACCACGTTTAACTCACTGAAAAAAAACAAATAACATCGAAAAAATGCGGCATTTAATCGCTTAGACCTACATTCCGCACTTAACCGCCATAAAAGGGGTGCCGTTTGCTTTGGTTCAAGCTTAACAAAAGGGCGTTATGTATATGCTATTTGAGGTACCTCCAGTAATTCAAGTAATTGTTTCTGGCGTTGGTCAAGCTGCAATG
>WJKA01000083.1 GCA_014729375.1 Chitinivibrionales bacterium | reverse complement strand
TTTGAAGGGCGATCGAAGCGCTTTTAGCAATTGCCAGAGTGTTGCGCTGAGATACTCTTCCTGTGATACCCGGCCTACAGGGCCCAGGTCGATGAAATCGTGGCCGGGAAAGGCGGGGAATGCAAAAAGCCCTGCCCGGTGACTGTCATAGCTCCGGGAATTGATAGAAACCGGCATGGCCCAGTACAGGGGAACTTTTCCAGCGATGAACAGTGCGGTTCGATAAAATTCTTCTTTAAGTAATTTTCCGAGCGCTGAACCGCACGACTCACTGTCCAGCTCCCCATAATTATCATTCCTGATAGTGCTAACCGGTGCGACAAAAAAATGGACTTCGAGGTCTGCCGTGTCCTGAGCCCATTGTTCGATTGCGGCTGCCTTTTCTTTAAGAGAATAGCTCTCTTCAGAATGTTCTTCCTGCGACTGGAGACCTATCCAGATGTCCATATCGCTGTCTTCGGTAAACGCGATTGAGCCGGAGGAGCCCATTATTGCCATGAAAAGAATGGGGAAATTGCGTTTTGCCCGACGGGGAGGGGCAAAACCCCGGAAACAGCGGGCTGCGCACTCCCGCGTTGCGGAGGCAGGACTGTAATTGCTGATTCCCGAGGGTGCGCCGATCAATGGATCGCCTCCGGGAAACAACGGACAGTCTTCATGAAAAAAAAGCGGGAGCAAATCAAAAACGTCCCGCTTGGCAGGGGGGAGGTAATCGCGGAAATATTCAATGCGACGGTTGTTATATTGAATGAAAATCTTGCTGTTTGCAATGCACTGGCTGAGACGGGACCTCTCGGTTATCTGGCTCATACTAATAAATAGTAGTATTCAACGGTATGGAAAACAATAATTTCCGTAACTCATCGGTGGATCGAGACTGGAATATCGACCGCCTCAATTCTGCTGCTCCGGGAATACCCTTTAAATACCATGCAATGTGCTTTTTCATTTCCCGTGCTGCGCGGCATTCGCCGTGGGCCTGTATATACAAGTCAAGATGTTGCGCTGCTGCTTGAATTTTGTCTTTCTGAGAAACCGGGGCAATGGCTTTTCCGGTAAGCGCGGCCCGGGTCATGCTGAAAATCCAGGGATTCCCATACGCGGCCCTTCCAATCATAATTGAATCGCAGCCGGTCTGTTCAAACATGCTGAGCCCATCTTCCGGCGTCTGAATGTCACCGTTTCCGACAACAGGAATAGACACTGCATTTTTTACTTCGGCTATCCGTTCCCAGAAGGAGTGGCCGGAAAATCCCATGGTTCTGGAACGCGGATGGACGGTGACGGCAGCCGCGCCGCATGCTTCTGCGATTCTCGCAAAAGAAACATCAACCCATGCGTGCATCTCCCATCCGGACCGGATTTTGACGGTCACCGGCAGTGAAACTGCATTAACCATTGCTGTAATTATTCGCGCATACCGGTCCTCATCTCTGAGCAGCGCGGCGCCGCCGTTCTTTTTAACAACTTTGATTACGGGGCAGCCGCAGTTAAGGTCGATAAAATCGGCCGGGGTATTTTCTTCTACGAATGCTGCTGCACAAGCAAATTTATCGGGATCAGATCCGAAAAGCTGGATACCGGCAGGATGACCGGTGGCATTGATATCCATGAGTTCAAAGCAGGGCGTTGCCTTTCGGTAAACCGCCTCGACACTCACCATTTCCGTTACGACAATATCGGCGCCGTGTTTTCTGCACAGCGAGCGGAAAACCGTGTCGGTTATGCCGGCCATTGGAGCAAGTATGAGCTTTTTGCCTGCAAATTCCATACTGATGAAAATAGTATATCCATTCGGCAGTTCCTGCGCAAACAAATGAAAGCAGGGCCGGCTTCTTTGAACCAAACCAGTCTATGTACAATTTCAAGATGGCGGATGATGGTACGGCCTGGGATACAGGGATACCGAAAGCAGGAAAATCAACACAAGTATTTGTTGCTAAAAAGAGAACGATAACCTATCTTATTACTAAAGAAGATTAGAGAAATGATAATGATTCCGGCGAAGCGATATTATCCGGGAAGTCCCCAAGGAAGCAGTCCCTCAGGCATTTTTGCTGTAATTCTCTGCCTGGCATGGGCAATGGCCGTGCACGCTGTAGCGCAGGGGCAGAATATTGTGTTTCCGTCAGACGGCGGTGTTGTTGATGTTACGCAGCCGCCATTCACTGCTGTTCCCGATGATTCCGGCGATGACACCGAAGCGCTCCAGGCAGCGCTCGACAGTTTTCCAAGTGGCAATAAAATCATATACTTACCTGATGGCACCTATCTGGTCTCTTCGACACTTCACTGGCCTATGGGCACGGGTCCAGGTGATCAGGAAAAGAGAACGATCCTGCAGGGACAGAGTACTGAAGGCACGATTATCAGGCTGAAAGACAATTGTCCGGGATTCAGCTCAAAAGGGAATCCCACACCGGTGCTTTTCACAGGGAGCCGTCCTGCCCAGCGTTTCAGAAATGCAGTTCGTAATTGCACAATACATACCGGTACAAATAATCGAGGAGCGATCGGGATCAGGTTCAATGCTTCGAATCAGGGATGTGTCAGGGACGTGGCCATACTTTCCGGGGATTTTAAGGGTGCGATCGGCCTTGATATGGCGTATACTGCGGAAATCGGGCCCTGCTTTATAAAAAATGTTTCAATCACCGGATTTGGTATCGGTATAAAAACAGGGTACCTTCAAAACGGCATAACATTTGAGCATATTTACCTGGAGAATCAGAAAGAATGCGGGATATATAACGAACGCCATTCGCTTTCGATAAGGAAATTGAAAAGCGTGAACCGGGTGCCGGCAATTCACAATGCACTTCACTCAGGGCATATTGTTTTGATTGATGCCATGCTGAAAGGCCTTGGTCCGGCATCTGAGGTGCCGGCAATTATCAACGAAGCCACACTTTTTGCCCGCAATGTTTCGACCAGCGGGTATTTGAAAGCTGTGGAAAACAATGGGGGACACGGGGAGGATATTGAAGGCGATACGATAACGGAGTTTGTTTCTGATACGGTTCGTACATTATTTGATTCGCCCTCACATTCTCTGAATCTTGAGATAAAAGAGACGCCCGACATTCCATGGGACAGCCTTTCCGAATGGGTAAGCCCGGTCCATTTTCTTGACATGTCCGATACGGGCATAACCAAAGGCCGGGTTGATATCACCGACGCTGTTCAGCAGGCGGCAAATACCGATAAGACAACGTTGTATTTTCCCAACGGCAGCTTTCGTATTGAGGGGACGGTGCATATCGGGAATTCGATCCGGCGGATAATCGGGCTTGAGACGCGTTTGTACGGCAATGGCTGCTTTAAGGTTGTCAACGGGGAATCGCCGGTGGTGGTTTTTGAGCGGTTCGAAAACAAGGAACATGTTACGGTTGAGCAGGCGTCTTCACGAAAGCTGGTTTTATCGAGCAGCATGATCAGTTTAACCGGTGAGGGGCCCGGCGAGATATTTATCGAAGATGTGCTCGGCGTTCCGTGGCATTTCAGGAATCAGAAAGTCTGGGCGCGCCAGATCAATCCTGAAATTGACGGAACAAAAATTATCAACGAGGGCGGCTTTTTGTGGATTCTGGGGCTGAAAACAGAAATACAGGGAACGGTAATCGAAACAAAATCAGGGGGACATACTGAAGTTTTAGGCGGAAATATTTATCCGGCCTACGGAGTGCCCCCGCCGCCCGGTCAGCCGGCGTTTATTAACGATAACTCCAATGTGTCAATAAGCATCAGCGAAAATCTTTATAAAACGTTTTATACCACTGTTGTTCGTGAAGAGCAAGACGGGCAGATGCTGACGCTGAGCAAAGAAGACCTGCCGGTCAGAGAAGCTGTAGAGGAATCTCCCGATTCGGTACGGGAAAAAGGAGCATTTATACTTCCCCTGTATGTTGGGATGACCGATCGGCCGATTGGAACGGAAGCAGGAGCGTTATGTGTTTCCCGCGCACACAGCCGTCCCTCGTATCATTTTTCGTTTTCTGTCACATCCGCACAGAACAGCATTCTCCTGCGCAGTTATGAAGGAATCGAGCTATATAACAGTAAGGGGCAGAGAATTTTCAGTGTGCACGGCAGCAACAGAGAACGTGCATACTCCCGCCTTCAGCGGCTCCCAAAAGGAATTACCGTGATAAAATTCTTCCGGCAATGAGCAATGCCCTGTAATTCCGAACAACCCATTGGTAAAGCAGTGCTATAGTAAAGGCTTCAGCCGGCCGGATGCAAAGGTTAAGGGGCTTGCGGGTATGGTTCAGCCGGAAACGTCAAGATTCGCGCCCTTACCGGGTTCCTGACTCAAAGCCATTTCCACACTGACTTTAACCATTTTCTCGGCCATCTCGATTGATTCCTGGTTTGCCATTTGCAGTATTCGGGAGACAGCTTCTACAGACTGGGACACAGAACTTACGCCATCCATACAGGGCCTTTTCCGGTTAAGGTTCAGGGCAGCATTATTCGTTTAGAATATCGGCAGAAAAAGTTCATACTTGAGCCAAAAGCGTCATTTTTTTGTAGAACTCAGAGATTTTCATGGGAAAATGCTATTTTTTATGCCGGGGAAAAGAACAGACAGGAATAATGCTTAACCCATACTCTCATATCTGAATTTCTTTTTATGCCAACATTCTATTTCCAGACTTTCGGTTGCCAGATGAATGTCGCAGACTCCGACTTGCTGGCGGAATTGCTGTACAGGCGGGGGTTTCGGAAAGCTGCATCGCATAATGATGCGGATCTTGTTGTCGTAAATACCTGCAGCGTCCGTCATCACGCCGAGCAGAGGGCACTGACTCGGATTCGGGAAATATCAAAGAATAAAGCAGCAAAAAAACAGGTGTTGTGGATAATTGGTTGCATGGCCGAGCGCCTGGGCGAATCACTGGAAAGAGAAATTCCCGGGATCGACCGGGTGATCGGTGCAAAGGAGATTGAGCATATCGACAAAACGCTTGACAGCTATCTTCGGAATTGCGGCGCAGAAGAGATTGTAGACCCTGGTACAAAACCTGCGACCACGTTCATTCCGGTTATGCGGGGATGCGATAATTATTGCTCCTACTGCATTGTGCCGTTTGTTCGGGGGAGGGAACATTCGGTCCCGGCCAATGTTGTTGAGGAGAGGGTAAAACACGCGGTCGAGGGAGGGGCAAAGGAAGTCACTCTTCTGGGGCAGAATGTCAATTCCTATGATGACGGTGCCTGTGATTTTCCCGATCTTTGTGTCCGCATCCATGCAGTTGACAAGCTCAAGCGGATAAGATTCACGACATCACATCCCAAAGACTGCTCTGAAAAGTTGATAAAAACCATTGCCGATTTACCAAAAATGTGCAGGCACATTCATCTGCCGGTGCAATCAGGCTCGACCCGGATTCTCGGCCTGATGAACCGGAAGTATACGCGGGATGATTACCTGCGCCGTATCAATTTAATACGAAAGCATATTCCCGGCGCCGATATTACTACTGATGCCATGGTTGGATTTCCAGGCGAGACAATCGATGATTTCAGGGAAACGCTTTCGCTTTTCGAAGAGGTGCGGTTTACCGCAGCATTTATGTTTGCCTATTCAAAACGTGATCAGACCCAGGCAGCGGCAATGAAAGAAACATGTACCGAAAAGGAGAAAAAGGCCCGGCTGAGCGAGTTGATCGAATGCCAGACCGGTATTACCAGGGCATATTACGATTCGATGAGAGGAAAAAACGTGCAGGTCCTGATAACAGAGCGGCAGAAGAAGAAGGACCGGTACTGGATGGGACGCGATTTCGGGTGCAGGAATGTCCTCGTCCCTTGCAAGAGAGACATTTCAGGAACGATATTAAATGTCGGGATCGCAAAAAGCACGGGCATGACCCTTGTTGCCGAAAGGATTTAATATGAAATTTTTAAAGTGGGCTCTATTTTTTACTGCATCATTTCTGATCGCATGGATAGTAATATTTACATTTATTCAGGAGCCTTTCAAGCAGCAGGTTTCGGCAAAAATATTTTCGTATGAAACGCCGGCAATTCCGGTATATCTCTATGTTGCAGGCGCACTGGCTCTGGGTTTACTTATTGGCATTTTGATGACGCTATACTATTCAATCGCCCTCAAAGCCGAAATGCATAAAAAAAACAAGATCATCGACAGGCTGGAGCGGGAACTTGAAACCAGGGTTGAAACAGAAGAAAAGCGTACTCATGAATTGCCGCCTCCCGGGAAAGAAGAGAATCAGACGGATGATTTAAAAGCAGCCGGTATCGGCATACAGGATGAAAGTGAGACGGAAAGGTTTCTTGATCGAAATGACGAAGCATGAGGCAGGGGCTTTTTTCGTGGCCGGAAAATTCCGGATCGCCAGCGCCCTGGTTACAGGAGGACTTGTCTTTGCATGCAATGCATCATTGCTTGATTCCGCAAAAATTTTCCTCATGAAGGGAAATTATAATAGAGCATCGGCGCAAATCAACGCGGCCTATGCAAAGGACCCTGATAATCCTTCGGTACTATGTGCATACGCCCGGTTTCTGAAAGATGCCCGCAAGGCTGAGCTTTTGTATTCGACATTGTCGGAAGACAAAAACGCACCGGATTCTGTCAGAGCTGAAGCTTTGTTCAGGGTGGGGTGTTTGCTGTATATAAAATCCGAGTATGAATCTGCGCTGGGCTGTTTTGAAAAGGCGTTTGACAATGTACCGGATGCCTCGTTACAGGAATACATTCAATTATGCAGCACTCTCGCTCACAATGACGGCAACGAGAGTGAGAACGGCGACTATGTTTTGCAGGTGGGATCATTTGCTTCGCTGGAAAATGCCCAAAAAAAGAAAGGGGATCTGGAAAAATATTTTCCTGATGTAACGATACAGCATGCCGAAATTGGAGGAGAAAAATATTTCAGGGTCCGGCTTGGTGCATTCAAATCAAAAGAAGATGCAGAGGCGTTTGGCCGGAGAAAACTGGAGCCGAAAAATATCGACTATACAGCGCTGAGGAATGCCGAATAGAAAGTTGAGTTTCCGCGTGGAATTTGAAACTGTTATAGGTCTTGAAGTACATGCCCAGTTGAAAACCAGGAGCAAAATGTTTTGCGGATGTAAAGTTTCATTCGGTGATGAACCCAACACCAGCGGGTGTCCGGTATGCCTGGGGCTTCCCGGCGCACTCCCGGTGCTTAACCGCCGGGCAGTCGAAATGGCCATGCGTATGGGGAAGGCGGTCGATTGCACCCTGGCGTCGAAATCGATATTTGCCCGCAAAAACTATTTCTACCCCGACCTTCCAAAAGGTTACCAGATCTCACAATATGAGTTTCCTCTCTGTGAAAACGGCCATGTTTCGATTGAAGTGGATGGCGTACAAAGGGATATCCGGATTTTAAGGATCCATCTTGAAGAGGACGCTGGCAAGCTTATTCACGATCAGAGTGAGGATTCTCTTTTTGATGTAAACCGGTGCGGGACACCGCTTATCGAAATAGTCAGCGAACCCGATATCCGGAGCGCGCAGGAAGCGTATTCGTATCTTGTCTCACTCAAGCAGATTCTGCAATATCTTGATATATGCGACTGTATCATGGAGGAGGGCAGCCTCCGGTGTGACGCCAATGTTTCACTCCGCCCAAAGGGAGAAACGAGGCTGGGTACGAAAACAGAGCTTAAAAACATGAATACATTCCGGGGTGTCGAAAAAGCACTTGAAAGTGAAGTGCTCCGCCAGAAAGGAATCCTGGAAACTGGGAGGGCAATCGAGCAGCAAACGTTTCTCTGGGACCCACGCAATAATCGAACCGTTGCAATGCGCTCCAAAGAGGAGGCGCATGATTACCGGTATTTCCCCGATCCGGACCTTGTGCCGCTGATTGTTGACAGCCAATGGATCGACCGTGTCACCGGAACACTCCCCGAACTTCCGGCAGACCGCAAGGTCAGGTTCATGCAAACATTCGATCTTTCTGAAGAACATGCTGCGGTCCTGGTTGACACAAGAGAGGTGGCGGATTATTTCGAGGAAGTTGTCCGCTGCTGCAATGATCCGAAAGCGGCGGCAAACTGGGTTATGGGCGAAACCATGAGGATAAGCAAGGAAAAGCGGATCAGAATAAATGAGCTGAAGTTAACGCCCGCGCGCCTGGGTACATTGCTGGGTTGCATACGTGAGGGTACGGTTTCGGCACGGGCCGCCAAGAAAGTGGTTGATGAAATCGAAAAGCAGGACCGGGCCCCGCAAGAACTCATTGACCAGATGGGGCTCAGGCAAATCTCCGATACCGGCGAGCTGCAAAAAATTGTTGATGATATAATTTCAAAAAGTCCTGATGAGGTCCGGCGGTACAAAGACGGTGAGAAGAAACTTCGGGGATATTTTGTCGGGCAGGTAATGAAAGCGACAAAGGGCAAAGGTAATCCCGGAGAAATCAATAAGTTGATTGACCAGAGGCTTGCATGAAACGAATCTTCTTTTTGCTGCTGCTACTGGGTGGAGTTACTCTTTGTGCACAGGGCCGGGAGTTCCGGTACGATGTGTCCGATACGGGTTCAACCAGGACATCGCGGGATTCACTGCAAATGGAGCAGGAAAAACAGGTCTCCGGTCCGGAGAAGAAAAAGCTTAAAATTGTTAAGCGGGAATTTAATTTCAAAGAGCAGGTGGGACTCGCTGTCGGGATGATGGCTTTCATTCTCATAGTCATGACAACCGAGCAGGCATGGAATCCCAAATAGCTGCTTCCGGATACGGATTCTCCTCAGAATCTGGAAGACCTCCTTCCCTGGTGTCCGTCGCTAATTTCTACACGAAACTGCAATTTCAAGCTTCATATATGTTGACACGTTTTAAATCATAAACTATCTTTTCTACATTCGGGCGAGAGTAGCTCAGTTGGTAGAGCCCCACCTTGCCAAGGTGGTTGTCGCGAGTTCGAATCTCGTCTCTCGCTCCATTTTTTTTACTCTCCAGGCATTCAGGGCGGCATAGCCAAGTGGTAAGGCAGAGGTCTGCAAAACCTTTATTCTCCAGTTCGAATCTGGATGCCGCCTCCAATTTTTAACCCGGAATTCGGAAAATGCTGTTTTGCTACCTTGTATTGTTGTAATTAACTGTTATTATCCTAAATTCCGCAGTTGAATTGCGGCGCTACGCGTAAGCTGTTGCGCAATCTTGAATTGCGAAAAGCCTCGCCTTACCTCCCCGGGCAGGACTACGTTTTTCACAACTCAATCTCACACAACATCTTACACGTATCATCCACACTCAACTGCGGAATTTAGGATTATTCAGCTTACACAAAATCATTACTCCACCCTCTCACGTCGACTTGTAGAACCGACTAGTAAAGCTGAAGCTCTCTGCATAGGCTCGAGTTGAAGCCGAAGGCGGACACTCCACTCCTCCGCTCAATACTGACGGAAATCAATTTTGCACAGGTACTATTACATCGGCAAATAAATACTTCCCACGTACTCACTTACTACCATGAGGTGTGGCACAGTCTTCAGGCTGTGCAGATATCATTTTCTGAATGCACATGCTACATGCGTACGTACGGGAAGTATTTAATTGCCGGAATTATAATTATGCAGCGGGGCAGAGCGCAGAAAAGGTCCGCTTTTTTATGGCAAGATAGGTGTCACGAATACGGGGTGGGATCGCAGCAAGGAAAACATCATCATACGATGCATGATTAAGGGATTGCTCGTAAAATCCTTCAGTGCGCTTAAGCATTTCTTCTCTGGACACCGGGATATTCATTGCATCCAGAAGGTTTGAGAATTCGAATTCAAAATTATTCATAAGATTGTCATATTCAACGATATACACCGGTGTTTTATTTGCGCCGCTGAAAAACCTTGTGATATAGTGAAACCAGAGTGCAAGACCCGCTTCCATGGGAATGCCGTCTCGCGTGTTGAGCGATTTGGCGACGGCAAGAGGATGGCGGAGGCAGAATACAATCTTTTCCATACTCGGGCAATAGTGTTCCCAGACATTGATTGTGAGACAGGTTCTGGGGTCTTTGGCAATATCACCGTTAAAACTTTGCGAAAAAGCCTGGATAAACCGGCTTACTTTCGGTCCGATCGCACGGATATTATTCTCCGGCGGAGGATTATACCAGCATCCACCGGCATGTTTCAGGATACCTTCATTTATAGCAAGCATTTGAAGGTTTTCGAAATGTCCTTTGGGATTGGTCGGATTTTTATCCTGGTGGATAGGATGGCTTGTTCCCAGGCTGAGGCCGCATTTTTCAAAAAGCCCGGAAATACAACTGGTCCCGCTTCGATGCATGCCGGTAATTAAAATCATAATCGATATCCTTCGGCGGAAAGTATGGCTGTCTTGTTTATTATATATAGTTATCGGATATTTTGCAAAAAATCTTGATCGGAAATTAGATTATAGGAATATGCCACGCAAACTGCTTTCAAAAGGCCAGACAGAAGCTGCTATCAGCGATGCAGTGACAAAATTTGAGAAAGATTACATGGGGCGGGGTCCGCTTGAGACACGAACATTTATTATCGGTGATATGGTGATAGTCCGCCTTAAGGGTATTCTCACGAAGGCGGAGCTCAAACTCTCGAAATCAGAGCATCAGGCCCGGGGACGGGACCTGGTTAAGCAGGTGCGAATTGAGCTGATCGAAAGCAATCGTCATTTGCTGGAGACCATGATCCGTACCATTACCCGGCGCAAGGTAATAAGCCTTCATACCGACCTCAGTACGGAAACCGGGGAAAGAATAATTGTTCTTGTTCTCGACAAGCCGCCGGTGTTTGCCTGATCCTTTTACATGGATGTAATTTATTAACTTCCGGGTTGATGTTGAGAGCGGCCGGGTCGGCTGTGCTTGTACATAGGCCCCTCCGAATGTATCCCAGAGAAGAGCATCTTCGCTCGGGCTGGCGATCAAGTCCGGTATGGACCGGTTTTCCGGTGCAGGCGGGAATGGATTTCCTCAAAATGACGCTTTCGGGCGCGCGCATTTTGGGGTTTTTTTACAGGCTGGTTCGATCACCGTTTGACAAGGCATCGGTTCCGTGACGAAATAAACGCTGTGGCAAATGCAGAACCGAATGATGAGTGCATGAAATACCAGACCCGGGTAAACGGGAGGGGCGTAGACGGTATTTCGGGCTCAAAGGGGGGTGTGATCGTTGTTTGATGAGCCGGGTGAGTTTTTTTATTTCTGCTGTCTGAACGGGATGCAGGTAGATCGTAATATTTCGGTTTTCGAATTTCTTTTCTAAAGGAAAAGCACATGGGCTGGTTCACAAAATCAAAACAGGACAAAAGGGTAATCAAGGATGAGATCTGGACGCGCTGCGAATCATGCAAGGCGCATATTTTCAAAGAAGACTGGACAAATAATCTCAGCGTATGCCCGCGCTGTAATTTTCATGGACGAATCACTGCCTACGAGCGTATCGGTCAGATCCTGGATTCCGGCAGTTTCAAGGAGATCAACCAGAGCATAACTCCTTCTGATCCTCTGGAATTTTCAGATGCCAAAGGAAGCTATGCAGAAAAAGTAAAAGCCTCCCGGAAAAAAGCAGGACTTAATGAGTCTGTTATAACCGGCACCGGACAGATTAAAGAAATTCCGGTTGTTGTGGCGGTCATGGACTTCCGTTTCCTTGGCGGAAGTCTCGGAAGCGGTACCGGCGAGAAGATCCTCCGGGCCGCCAATACTGCGTACAGCCAGCGGCTGCCCTATATTGTTTTTTCGGCATCCGGCGGCGCGCGAATGCATGAGGGAGTACTTTCACTCATGCAGATGGCAAAGACCTGCGCAGGGATAGCGAGACTTGACAAAAGGGGGCTCCCCTATTTTTCCGTATTGACTCACCCGACTACAGGCGGGGTCTCGGCCTCATATGCAATGGTCGGGGATATCAATATCTCCGAGCCGGGCGCGCTTATCGGCTTTGCCGGCCGCCGGGTAATCGAGCAGACTATCAAGCAGAAATTACCCGAAAATTTCCAAACTGCAGAATACCTGGTGGAAAAAGGCTTTATAGATTGCATAGTACAACGCAAGGATATGAAAAATACCCTCGCAGCACTGCTTGCCTACTATCAATCGAAACGTTAATCCCGGAGCATACGCTATGGAACCAACTTTGGAATTCGAAAAACCGATTGCTGAAATTGAAGAAATGATTGCAAAGCTCAAGAAGCTTTCAGAAGATAAAAAAGGTGATTTCAGCAACCAGATCAAAGAGCTTGAAAAAGAGTGTGTCGAGCACAAAGAAAGAATCTATGCCAATTTAACGCCATGGCAGATTGTCCAGATAGCCCGTCACCCGAAACGCCCTGTACTTGAAGATTATCTTTCGTTAATTTGTGATGAATTTATTGAATTGCACGGGGACCGACGGTTTGCAGATGATCAGGCGCTTATCGGCGGGTTTGCAACCCTAGACAGTCGCCGGGTTATGCTCATCGGCCATAACAAGGGCAAGTCGGTTGACGAGAATATCAAGCGCAATTTCGGGCAGGCTCGTCCTGATGGATACCGAAAAGCCTTGCGCTTGATGAAACTTGCCGAAAAATTCAGGCTGCCGGTAATTACGTTAATCGACACACAGGGTGCGTATCCCGGCAGGGATGGCGAGGAGCGGGGGCAGCACGAAGCGATTGCAAGAAATCTTACTGAAATGGCCCGTCTTGAAGTTCCGGTTGTTGCCTGCGTTATCGGTGAAGGTGGAAGCGGCGGTGCAATCGGGATCGGTGTCGGGGATGTGATACTGATGCTGCAGAACGCAATCTATTCGGTCATTTCTCCGGAGGGGTGTGCCGCTATTCTCTGGCGCGATGCGGCAAAGGCGCCAGAGGCGGCCGATGCATTGAAACTTACCGCTCAGTCGCTTCACGAACTTGGTATCTGCGATGAAATTATTCCCGAGCCCGCTGGCGGGGCACATCATAATCACAGCGAAACAGTAGAAAACATTAAAAATACACTTGTAAAGTATGTTGATAAATTGAGCCGTCTGTCCGGTTCAAAGCTTGTGCAAAAGCGGTTTGAAAAATATTCAAAAATCGGGATGTTTGCTGATTAAGGAGAATGTGCATGGCAAAAAAGCACCAGACGAAAAAAGAGACCAAAGAAGAAAAACTTCATAAGATACCTCTTCGCGTAACCGATACAACGCTTCGGGATGCACATCAGTCATTATGGGCTACCCGGATGCGCACCGATGATATCATGAAGATTATCGACGTGGTTGACAATGTGGGATATTATTCTCTTGAGGTGTGGGGAGGTGCAACCTTTGACGTTTGTCTCAGGTTTTTGCGGGAGAATCCCTGGGAACGGCTTCGCATGATTAAGTCAAAGGCAAAGAAAACGCCGCTCCAGATGCTTTTGCGCGGGCAAAACCTGGTCGGCTACCGGAATTATGCCGATGATGTTGTTGACCGGTTTGTCGCCCTTGCCTGTGAAAACGGCATGGACATATTCAGGGTTTTTGACGCTTTGAACGATACGCGGAATCTTGAGGCAGCGGTGAAAGCGGTCAAAAAGCACGGCGGCCATGCGCAGGGGACCCTTTCGTATACGATCAGCCCGGTGCATACGGTGGAAAAATATGTTGAGTACGCAAAAGAACAGGTTGCAATCGGGATCGATTCGCTGGTAATCAAAGACATGGCCGGTATCTTGACGCCGATTGCGGCTGAGCGGCTGATCAGTACGCTGGTGAAAGAGGTCAATATCCCGATACAGCTTCACTGTCATTCGTCGAGTGGAATGGCGACGGCCACCTATGTCGAGGCGGTGCGGGCCGGCGCGGGAGCTATCGATTGCGCTATTTCCACGATGGCCGGATTTTCATCACAGCCGCCGGTTGAAACTCTCGCAACCATTTTTTCCGAAACGAATTATGCTCCGGGCCTGGACATGGATGCCTTGGCGAAAATCGCCAGATTCATGCAGGAGCTTGCACCCAGACGAATCCAGCGCTCTGCTTCCAGAGCGCCGGTAGACCCGCAAATTCTCATTCACCAGATACCCGGCGGCATGATTTCAAATTTCAGGTCGCAGCTCGATAAACAGGGAGCACTCGACAAGCTTCCCGAAGTGCTCGAGGAAGTAACCAGGGTTCGCAAGGATCTCGGCTATCCTCCACTGGTAACTCCAACGAGTCAGATTGTCGGCACTATGGCGGTAGTAAATGTTGTCACCGGCGAGCGGTATAAAATGGTTCCCAATGAAGTAAAAGATTACGTGCGCGGTTTTTATGGAAAGTCTCCGGTGCCGATTGATTCTGCTTTTGTTAAAAAAATTCTGGGCGATGAAAAGCCGATTGATTACAGGCCGGCCGATGACATCGCTCCGATGCTTCCCAGAGCAACGGCGGGAATTGATCCGGAGCTGATTGAGCATGAAGAAGATATTATTTCTTATTGCATACTTCCCGAGCCCGCGCTTGAATATTTTAAATGGCGAAAACTTCCGGCGGAGCAGCGGCCGGAAATACCTGCGGATACTGAATTGCGGCATATTCATGAGGAAGAGAAAAAGCAGTCACAGCCGGGAGGGCCGGCCACGTTGCAGAAGCAGCCCGCCGGGGAACAGGAAATCAAAAAGATCCTCGACCCGGTCGATTACCGCGGCATCAGCGAACTGCTGGCAAGTGCCGGGAGTATTTCATTTGATGAAATGATTATTGCAAAGGGGGATTTTTCCCTGACGCTTCATGGAAGTGGTGCAAAAAGCAGCACAGCGAAACGAAAACCGGCAAAAATAATTGAACCATCACACGAAAAACCGGCGGAAAAAACGCCTGAAGATGAAAAAGCTGTGGCTGGAGAACAACCGGTACAGGGGCAAACCGTGGAACCGGTAGAAGCCGGCTCGTCGATCAATTCACCTCTTGTGGGAACATTTTATTCTACCGGCGGACCCGGAAAACCCCGGCTTGTCAAGGAGGGCGATGTTGTTGAAAAGGGGGGCAAGGTATGCATTGTCGAGGCCATGAAGCTATTCAATGAAATCGAAGCTCCTACAAAATGCAAAATAGTCAGGTTTCTTGTAACCGACGGTGAAAATGTAAAGAAAGATCAGCCGCTGATCGCTATTGAAGAAATGTGATTGCTGAAAAACCGGCTTCTTTTCATTTGCCCGATGCCAGATCAAAAAACACCGACATTTTCTGCAATTCCGCATCAATTGATTCCCTGATCCGCTCAATCTGGTGTGGATCAATCGTGAGTGTGTTTACTGATTCTTCATCCAGCGCTGGTGCGGCATAGGAGTCATCAATAACAATTTCCGCTTGATAACAAAGCCAGTCGGCGTAGTGGCACAGGCAGACGATATCAAAATATTCCCGGCATTCGGAGGGGTTGTGATGATGAATGATCGGGAGGCGCAGTTCCTGGGGAAGGTTCCAGTCTTCTGTGAGCCATCGGGCAATATCCGCGTGAGTGTAGCCGAGTGTTTCAGCTTCTGCATCATAAAATGAAATATTGTTTTCACGGGCGTGAATAAGCGCTTTATGAAAATCATCATGGAAATACTGCTCCATCACCACTTTCCCGATATCATGCAGCAATCCGGCGCCGAACGCCTCCTCGGAATCGAAAATGACAAATGATTTCATCGTGTCTGCAAGCATGCGGGATATGAGTGCGCATCCCAGACAGTGTCGCCAGAAAGCTTCGCGATTAAAAAGCCGGGCATTTTTATCCTGCGGAAACATGTCAAATACGGTCAGGCTGAGTACGATAGTATTAATTACTTTCATGCCAAGAATAACCACTGCCTGAGTAATACTGGTTATGCTTCGCGGTATTCCGTAGAAAGCGCTGTTGGCAAGGCGAAGCACTTTTGCGGAAAGTGACATGTCCTGGCTTACAAGAAATGCAACATCATTTGCCGACGTCGCCGGGTCATTAATTGTAGTGAGCAATCGTGAAGCAATTTGCGGCAGCGTGGGCAAATTGCTTATGGTACTTACTTTTTCCTGGAGTATTTCATTGTGAGTTTGTGCCATTGCTTATCCGCTGATTTTTGAGCAATTCCGCACGCAGAATTACTACGTGCGTACAATTGATTTTTATATTATATCTCCCCGGACAGAAAATGTCCAATAATCCGGAACAATTAATATTAAAGTTTGTTGCGTACTTCTTTAATAAATGATTATTTTGTATTTGACATATTATACAGGATATTTCGTGTCTGATTTATGTGCCTGAAGGAAAATCTATGATCACACGCTATCGTGCAGTGTCAATTTTGTTATGTATGCTTGCGTGGCCGGTTTTAAGCACTATATCTCCTGCGCCGATTATTAACCGCTATGGGCAGACCGGCCTTTTTTATCTTCACTCGGCAAAAACACTTCGTATGGGGCGGCTGGTTGTTAACGCAAACACTGCGCTGAGCATGGATAAAAATTTTGTGTATGCAATAGAAGGCGATTCATCGGGCGATGTCGGTTTGCTCACTGCCAATTTTCTTCCGGGTATCGGATACGGCATAACCAATTTCCTTGATTTTTCCTTTGTCATGCCCGTTTACTGGGACGACATTTCACCGGAGCAAAACGACAGGTTCGGTCTTACAGGGAGTTTCGGTGACCTGGAAATCTCCGGAAAGTTTCAATACCCACCATATCCGCACTCTACAATTTTTGAAGTAGCCTTTTTCGGCGGGCTCAGTCTTCCGACGGGAAGCAGAAAAGACGGCTGGATTCCTCGTCACACGTACTATTTCCGCGAAACAGAATCTGATACCGGCGAGGTCGCTTCGATGTTTACCTCAGAGGCAACAGAGCTTGATCTTAAAATGCTCTGGACGCTCGACCTCAATCAGTTTGAGCGGAAAGCGCCGTTGCAGCTCCACCTGAATTTCGGTGCGCGCTTTACGTTTCACAACGCACTTGACAACCTGTTCCTGCTTAATCTCGGGTTTGAATATCACCCGGTGGAATGGTTCGGCATGTTTACCGGGTTCAGCGGGGAGACAAAAGTGGGTAATGTCAAGGATGGCTTCCGACTTGGCGAAGACCCCCTCAGGCTGTCGCCGGGTATCTCGATTACCCCTCCGGGAGGCTTTTACATAAATCTTGGCGGCGACATCAATCTTTCAGCCGACTCAACGCATAACACCTATATGGTTGACGGCAGTCTTATCGAAACCAGGGTCGAGCCCCGCTGGAGAATAAATGTGACAATCGGCTGGTGCGGCTTTATCCTGCCGCAGGATGAAGACAAGGATGGTATCAAAGATAATATCGACCGCTGCCCGAAAGATCCCGAAGATTTTGACGGCTATGAAGACACCGACGGGTGTCCCGACCTCGATAATGATGTCGACGGTATTCCTGATGTTGACGATAAATGTCCTGCAGATCCGGAAGACAAAGACGGGTTTGAGGATGAAGACGGGTGTCCCGATCTTGACAATGACAAGGACGGCATTCCCGACCTGGACGACAAATGCCCGCTTGTCCCCGAGGATGTTGACGGCTTTGAAGATGAAGACGGGTGCGCGGATTTTGATAACGACATGGACGGGGTTCCCGATACGTCGGATCAATGTATGACCGAGCCCGAGGACAGAGATGGTTTCATGGACCATGACGGTTGTCCTGATTTTGATAACGATCAGGATGGCGTGCCCGACAGCGTTGATAAATGTCCTGATACCAAGGGCGTTCCGGAAAACAACGGGTGTCCGATGGAGAAGCCGAAGCCCAAAGAAATCAAACGAGGCCGTGTCGTACTCAGAGGTGTCAATTTCGAGTTCGGAAGCGCAGTGCTTACCGGCGATTCGTATGCAATTCTTGAAAAAGTGTACGAATCACTCAAAGAGTGGCCGGAAATCCGCATCGAGATCAGAG
>WJKA01000082.1 GCA_014729375.1 Chitinivibrionales bacterium | reverse complement strand
GACTTCACGCAACAACCGATGCAATTATCAATGAAATAATCGCTCATGCAACAGGAGCGGCATATTTCGACAAAGAGGCCGATACGATTTTCGAAATCGGGGGCCAGGATGCCAAATATACGTTTTTGACAAACGGGGTTCCCTCGGATTATGCTATGAATGAAGCCTGTTCGGCCGGGACCGGCTCGTTTCTTGAAGAAGCGGCGCAGGAAAGCCTGGGAATCAATTACAAAAAGATACAGGATGTCGCTGTCAAAGGAGAATCGCCGCCGAATTTCAATGACCAGTGCGCCGCTTTTATCAGCTCGGATATTAAAACCGCCACCCATGAAGGGATCCGGAAAGAAGATATTGTCGCTGGACTGGTCTATTCGATCTGCATGAATTATGTAAACCGGGTGAAAGGCCAGCGACGGGTGGGGAGTAAGATTTTCATGCAGGGGGGCGTGTGTTACAACAGGGCAGTGCCGCTTGCCATGGCAAACCTGATCGGACGAAAGATTATTGTTCCGCCGAACCCCGGTCTTATCGGTGCATTCGGCGTGGCTCTCGAACTCAAAAACCGGCTGGAAAACGGGCTGGCGGAGAAAAAAGAATTCGACCTGAATGAACTTGCCACACGAGACGTTGCATACGGAAAAACATTTACCTGCAGGGGAGGCAAAGAAAAATGCGACCGCGCCTGTGAAATAAATATCATGATCATTAACGGAAAAAAATATCCGTTCGGCGGGGCCTGCGACCGGTATTATAACCTTGTTCATCATATTACTCACGATGCTGCAACATTCGACCATGTCAAAGCGCGCGAAACAATGAATTTTAATCATCCCGTGGTCCCCGCCAGCCCCGGAGGGCCCAACAGGAAAAAAATCGGTGTCAGCAGGAGCTATCTGACAAATTCACTCTTTCCATTGTTCTCTTCATTCTTTACCGGGCTCGGCTATGAGGTGGTCCTTTCCGATGCTGTTGATCCCGAGGGCATCAAGCGCAAACGGTCATCATTCTGCTACCCCGGAGAAATTTCCCACGGATGCTTTTCGAATCTGATAAAAAAGGACCTTGACTATATTTTCATTCCCCGGATACTGGAGCTTCATGTCGACAACAGTGTCAGTTACAGGAAAGAACACCAGTGCACCTGCGTTCTGCTCCAGAGTGAAGCGTACTGGCTTGAGACTGCATTCAAGGATGTTTCGTACCGGGCACGCCTTGTAAAACCGGTATTCAATTTTTCGCAGGGGTATGAGAGTCAGGAACGTGTATGCGCGGAGATTGCGCAATCGCTGGGACATTCAGGGCAAAAAGGAATCGATGCCTGGCGCGGGGCCGTGGCACTGCAGCGTTCTGTGGATACACGAATAAAAAAGGCCGGCGCACATATTCTGGAAACGATGGAAAAAGAAAAGGAGCGTTTTGCAATCGTGCTTTTCGGCAGACCATACAATGCATTTGCTCGTGAAGCCAATCTTGCCATACCCACAAAGTTTGCTTCACGCGGCATTCACATTATTCCCTGGGATTTTTTGCCATTTGAAAACGAGTATTGTGATGAAAACATGAGCTGGGCGATGGGCCAGAACCTGTGGAAAGCTGCCGAATATGTCAAGAAGCACCCGCAGTTGTACGGCGCCTACATTACCAATTTCAGTTGCGGCCCGGACTCGTTCCTCCTGGGCTATTTCAGAGAAATAATGGGAACAAAACCGTCACTGACTCTGGAGCTTGACAGCCACACCGCCGATGCCGGCGTGAATACACGGATCGAAGCTTTCCTCGATATTGTAGAGCGGTATCGCCGTCTGGGAACCCCGGCCAATACAAAAAGCAGTTTTACCCCGGCTGTTGTCCGCGCGGAAAAAGGCGGCCCCGCCTACAGTACATCCGAAGGAGAAACAGTCAGTTTGTATGATCCCCGGGTACACCTGGTGCTGCCGTCAATGGGCGCCTTGACATCAGAGATTCTTGCCGCTGCGTTCAGGGGCGGGGGGATACAAACCACCGCGCTGCCGGTGTATGATTTCAATATCCTGAAAATCGGTCGCGCACACAGCTCCTGCAAGGAGTGCCTTCCCCTGCAGCTAACCACAGGAGGGCTGCTCCACTACCTTGATACCCGCACCAACGATTCCGAACTGCTGGTATATTTCATGCCGACAACAGGCGGCAATTGCCGGTTTACCCAGTACAGCGTGTTCCTGAAACGGCTTATCGAAAAGCAACAACTTCGCAATGTAGCACTCCTCTCTTTGACAACAGAGAACAGCTATGCCGGTATTCCTATGCGTGAGGCACTCAATATGCTCAAAGGCATTATTGTCGCCGATATAATGGAAGATATAAAAAGCGCGTTGTCCGTCCTTGCTGTCGATACTGCACGCGCCCTCGACGTGTTCAATGATGAATGGAGCACTATCTGCTCGGTGTTCGAAAAACAGAAGGGGAAAGGGTTGTATTCCGTGCTTGAAAACAGCGCCCGCCGCCTTGCCGGAATACCGCTGAAATACCCCCTGCAATCCGCGAAAAAAGTCGCCATGATGGGAGAAATATTTGTCCGGCGGGATTATTTTGCATGCCGGGACCTGATTAACCGTCTCGCACAACGCGGAATCATTGTCAAACGGGCCCATATTTTCGAATGGCTCCGCTACATCGATTATATGGTCAAGTATGACGTTTATGATCCGGAATTCGATACAAAAGGCACAATAGAATTTTATGCAAAACGGATTCTGCAGCATGGATACGAGCGAAAGATCAAGAAAATCCTGTCGCGGTCAAACCTGTATGAGTACGAGCTGGTTGACATGAAAAAAATCCTGCGGTACGGAAAACAGTTTTTCGACCTCCGCTTTACCGGAGAATCGATTATCGTTGCCGGCGCATTTTTCAAAGACATACTCCATTCGGTCCAGGGGGCGGTCTCGGTCGGACCGTTTGCCTGCATGCCGACACGGGTTATCGAATCGATTTTATCAGCGGAATCGACTATGGCGACAAAACAGAAGATCGACCGGAATGCCGATAACGGCCACCATCCTGAAGAATATCGCGCCGTCACGAAATTACCGTTTCTTTCGGTTGAATCGGACGGTAATCCTTTCCCTCAAATCGTTGAAGCGCGTATTGAAGCATTTGCGCTTCAGGTAGAACGAATGCATGCAAAGCTTGGACATGCCGGTACCACAAGCCGGCAGAACGTGCTCAGTACGGGATAAATACAGAAAGACCGGAGACGGGCCGGAATCATTGTCCTTTTTCAAGACGCGTGATAAGAAATTCGGGCATTTTGATAGCTCTCATTTTTTCCTGGCACCGCTTGATATCATACTCGACCCTCCGGAAAGTAAAATAACCTTCCTCAGTATCCAGGATGCCGTAGCAGGATCGGGGATCGTGATCGCGTGGCTGCCCGATACTGCCGACATTTATCAGCAGGCGCGCATCGGGAATTTCGCCCAGATTTATCCGCGTATCCTGATGAACATACAGCTCGTTCCGATTGTTGACAACTATGATAAGTGGAATGTGGGTGTGGCCGATAAAGCAGAAATCAGTGTCGAAAAACCTGAAATTATACGCAGCTTCCTCAAGTGAGGTTATGTAATGCCACATATTCGGCTCATAGGGAGTTGAATGCACAAACGACTGCGAATAGCGCACCTTTTTAAGGGGAAGGACATGCAGGAACGACTTTGACTCATTCGACAGGTTATCGGATGTCCATTCTACGGCGATCCGTGCATGCACATTGAAATTGACCGTTGACAACATACCGATGGCCGCTGCATCATGGTTGCCCAGCAGGGTCAAAGGACAACAGGCTTTCATCAGCTCGATGCATTTGTTCGGGTCTGCCGCATATCCTACTACATCTCCAAGACAGATCGTCTCATCGACATCCTGATGTTCGATATCTTCGAACACAGCCTCAAGGGCTTCAAGATTGGCGTGAATATCGGAAATTATTGCAAGACGCATGTATCTATTCGTTTTCCATATATCGAAAGGTACTGGATCCAATTTCTATTCTGTCTTTGTGCATGAGAAGATGGTTTTTTACTTTACTGCCGTTGACTTTGGTTTTTCCGAGCAATTTTTTGTTTATCAGCCAGTATCCATCATCTTTTTTTTCTATTTCAACAATCGCTTCTTCAATAAAAAGACCGTCAACGAAAATGTCGTCGTCTTCGGAATTACCAAGAGTAAAATTTTCTTTGTCGAGTCGATAGACCACATGTTTAGTTGTTTCTATCAATACGGGACAGTTGATCGCCTTTTCGTCGCCGCGTACCGGTTCGTCGGGTTGAGCACTTTCTTCCGGGAGCCCGGTGACAGCGGGGGTGGGGGACCGAGGTGCTTGCGGAAACGCTCCGGGGCCGGCCTCGCCGCCGGCGGGTCCTCTTTCGTGCGCGCCTGCAGCAGACCTGATTGTCGGCTCAAGAACAAAATCGGATACCTGTTCTGTTTCCTCAGGGTTCTTTTCCGCAGGTATGTCCGGAGACGCATTACCATCGTCTTTGAAAACAATAGTGTATTTACCGATTAATATTTTATCGCCGACACTCAGCGGGCCTTTGGTTACTCTGGTGTTGTTCACGAGCGTTCCGTTAAGGGAGTTCAGATCGGTTATGGTATAATTGCCTGTTGCCTCTCTCTCGATCCGCGCATGCCTTCGTGAAACGCCCATATTAACTATGGCAATTGTGTTTTCAGGAAGACGCCCGATAGTTATGACCGGCTCCTGAATGGAATATGTTTTCAGATGCTGGTCATCGAACAAGAGGACAAAATCCGCCATCACTATTTTTTCCGCCTTAATCCGCTGTTTGTTGCATACCACAAACCGAATAATTAATTAATATAAATAATTTCAACAGCATAATGGTGCGACAAATTATTCACAATAATCAAATTATATGATAAACTGTCGATATTATTAATACAATGTATAATTATATATAGTTGAAAAGCAGCTTGCAATACTTGTGACAAATCCGGGAGGGCCCGCTCTGGCATGGTGAAAAACTCCATGAGCACATATTTTCTAATAATATGCAGAAATTCCTGGAACCTGATGCGCGTATATGATATTTTTTGTATAACACTATGAAATTAAATATGAAAACGAATTATGTCTATTTGCACGGACGGTCCCCCGCTTCATTTCATAGTGTCTGTGTTGTTTTCTTTTTATTCTTATCGTTCTGTTTCGCCACTGATGACCTTCACGGCGTGAAGGAGCGGCTGACCGCGCGGCTCGATTCCATCGAACTTGAAAAGCAGAAGCGCAAGAGGGAAGGCGCCGCTATTGAGAAACTCGAGAAACAGAGCGCACTCCTGAAAGATTCCATTGACAGGCTGAAAAAGCGGCTCTTTGCCATTGACCCGGCAACCATCGAGCAAAAAGCCGAAGAAATGGGGCAATCCGCATCAAATCAGAATTTTTTTGCCTCCCTGATGCCCAGGAATCCTTTTGACTGGATCATCGTCGTTATCGGCGGGATAGCTATTCTCTGCGCAATTATTCTTGTTGTCGGTTTGATGAAAATGCGCGGTCTGGGCAGGAAAAAGAAAAGTCCCGGAAAATATGCTCCCCGGGAAGCCCCG
>WJKA01000081.1 GCA_014729375.1 Chitinivibrionales bacterium | reverse complement strand
GCTTTTTCAACCCGGAACCATATTTCCCGACTTTAACATCGAGCGAGGGGTCCTCTTTCTGTTCGGCAAACCGGGTTATCGGTTTTCGCCGGGGATGGGTGTCTTCGGCATATGGATTCATAGACCTGGCCGGCGGTACCGTCACCGAGGGTATCCGGGGATCGAAACCAAGCTCGGTCAATTTGGAATATACATAATTTTCATGCCCGTCTTTAATCCGGAACACTTTGATCGCATCCAGGGGTTCGAGCGAATCGCTGATACTTTCGAGCGACGACAACTGGTTGCCGGTTTTTTTGTCACGAAGCGCGACGATTGAGCCGCTGGTGATAAAAAGACGGGAGAACTCGCGGATCCACTCTTTGATCGTTTCAACGACATTGGGCGGTGCGTTCCATTTTGTAAGGCATGCAATAATCCGGCGTTCATCAGTGCCTTCGGAAAGGGAGTCATTAATGACTTTTTTGTCGAGCTTTCCTTTGTAAACCCGGTCAAGGGCAAGCAGTGTGCCGATTCGGGAGAAGTCATAGAGCCGCCGCGGCTGAATTTCTCCGGGAATGATTGCTGAAAAATCGGGAAGGATGACAACAGCGTCATCCGGTGCGGCAGTGTGCTCCCCGCCGCTGCCGGCATCGAATAGTTCCGACCGGCTGAAATAACATTCATTTTCATGCTTTGCTGCCTGAACAAACCCGCACCGGTAAAGAGGCAGCAAAACATCATGCGCTGATACTCCGGCTGTACTGGATATTTCGCCTGAACGTATCCAGGGCTTGCCGGCCGCATGACAGATTCGGTCGATGACCGGGTACGAGGCAGACTGGGTGAAACAGTATTCTGCAAAATCGTTGTGAAGCGTGGTCAATTGCGACTGCAGCCATTGCATGAGTGGCGGCTGATTGCAGACATATGCATTGTTGTAAAATGATAGTATGCCTTTTTCAAGTCCATATTCGAGAAAGAGCCTGATCGTTTTATCATAATTGCCTGAAGAGGAGATATACGGGCTGTTCAGCAGTTTGTGGAGTGAACTCTGTGATGTTTTAATCAGGGCGCCGTTTTTTGTCTTTTTCAGCAGGCCGCGTGTGGCAAATATGCAGACAACAATGAAATCGTTCAGGCAATGGACGGGAAGAAGTGCTGTGGCTGTAGATTGTGCCGGAATATGGTCGGTTCCATGATGCTCAATAAGCACTGATGCAATTCTGCCGGAGAGCGGTTCGGCAAATGAATCAAAACCGTAATAATACCGTGTCGATGAAGCACCCTGGGATGCATACACTAAAAAAGATGCAAGAAGCTCATCGTTGAAATCCAGGTTTTCCGGAGCAGGAAGCCCCTGGTTTTTAAAAAGATACGCACATGCGCAATCGTACCGGGCCCGGGGCGACAGGTTGTCAAACCGTCGCTGAATATCCTTTTCCCGGGAAAATGTCCCGGCAATATCAGCCAGCATGGATGCAGAAAGAATTTTCCTTGAAAGAGAAGAGTCTTTGATCAGTTTTTGAAAAACCAGGTCGTTGGGAAGCTGCCTGATATACTCCTCAAAGGAAAGCGATGGTGCCGGCTTACTGGAAAGTCTGAAATTCATTGATTGGTAGTATTCAGGATATTCTATTGAAATCGTATTATCCGGCGCATCAATGACCAGGAATGACAAATGTTGAAAAATACATGACGGGACGGATAAATAAAAAGTAATGGAAATTTGTATGGAAATCCGGCAGATTTTTGCCCATATTACAATGTAAGGGGAGGGTTTTCGTAGTAGTGGTACACCGTTCCTGTTTGCAGAAAATGGCCGTTTTATGGTTAAGAAACTAGCTTGTTTTGGTACAATTATGGTTCTCGCCGGTCTCGTGTATGCCGATGCGGCCGATAAAATAGCAGGTCCATTAAATGCCTTATCAGGTTCTGCACAAAGGGGCGGCATCGACAAAGCACGGTCCCGGTATCCGGACATGCCGGTATCCGGATTCGGAAAACAGGGGTCTGCTGAAGAGATATTTGTGATATGCAGGCCGGTTGCGGGGATTTCCGCGCGGGAGATTACTTCAAAGTCGCTGTCTCGCTTTGGCGGCCGTCTTGATGCTGTTTCCGAATCATACCTCAGGATTCAGATTGTTCCGGACCGGATTGAGCTTTTGGCAGAGCATCCGCACATAGCCGTGATCAGGCAGCAACTGCCACCAATAACCTGCGGGGGGCTTGGTTCATTTATTTCCGAGAGTGTCGAGTTGATACATGCCCGGGAATTTCATGAGCAGGGGGTTTCGGGAAACGGGGTGAAGGTCGGGGTAATTGATGCTGATTTTCATACATTGCAGGAAACCATTGACTCCGGGGAGCTTCCTCAGAATACGGTTTGGACGGATTTCAGCGGCACTGGCATTGAAAACGGGAGCATTCACGGAGTCGGGGTATCCGAGCAGGTCATGGACGTGGCCCCGGGCGCCGAGCTTCATTGTCTGAAAATCAGGGATATTGTTGATCTTGAAAACGCTGCCGAATATCTCAGGCAGAACAATGTTCCTGTTGTAAACATGTCCCTTTCGTGGCAGGGGATGAGCTATTTTGACGATACCGGGCCTTACAGCGAGATTGTTAATAATTCATATGACAACGACGGTGTTTTCTGGGTGACCGCGTCGGGGAACAAAGGCAACAGTCACTGGCGTGGACTCTGGGAGGATACAGATGCAAACGCCGAGCTGGATTTTGATTCCATATCGAACCGCCTTCATGCAATAGAACCGTATGAAACGGTCACTGTCTATCTGAACTGGGACCAGTATGGCATGCGGCGTCCGACTGATCTTGATTTGTACATTGTTGATGAGAACGACAGTCTGATTGCATTCAGCTCAACCTATCAGAGTATATCGCGCACACCGCTTGAAGTTGCTCAGTTTCACAGCAAACCCGAAAAGGACTATTACATAGTTGTTGTGCTGGCGGGTGGATCTGCCGACGGTCTTGATGTAACTGTATTTGTCAATCAGGCCGGCCTTGATCCGGTTGTCAAGGCGTACAGTCTTGCCGAACCAGCGTGCGCGCATGGTGCATTTACCGTTACCGCTATCAGCAGGGAAAGCTGGATAACGTCATCGCCGAAGCTGCAGAAATACGCTGGCCACGGTCCGACCACCGACGGCCGGCTCAAACCGGAAATCAGCGCACCCGACGCTACCTCATCGTCATCGTTCGGAGAAAATGGCTCCTAGGGAACATCGTTTGCCGCACCGGTTGCTGCAGGGGCAGCAGTACTGCTTCTCGATATTGATCCTCTACTCACCATGTCCGGGGTCCGTCAGGACCTGATGGACATGGCCGTGGATATCGGCGTGACGGGTATCGACTCGGTGTTCGGCGCGGGAAAGCTTTATCTGGAGCCCTCGCTTATTGATGCTCCTCCGCAAATACGGATAGCCGGGAATACTGCCACAACAGAATCCGGCACACTGGATATTACCGTAGCCGCCATGGGAGCGCATGCAGCGAAGAGCGAAATCAGTGCATCAGAGGTGCCGGATGGAGCGGCTTTTACCGACAACGGCAATGGATTTGCCGCGATTTCCTGGGAAACCGGCTATTCCGATGCAGGAGAACATGTAATTTCCCTGTCGCTTCGATACAATTCACAGATTACCGCTGCGCAAACTGTTACGCTACAGGTCACCAACACACCGATTCCACCGTTCGTTGCGACCGGCGGGAGCTTGTCGCAGAGTACTCCCGAGCCGCTTGAATGGGAATGGAAGGATGATTTTATCGATCCCGATCTTGATACCGCGGGCATGCTTTTTCAGGTCGAGATGTATACTGATTCGGCGCTGACTCGGAAGGTGATCGATCAGGACAGCGTTGCGGGGTTTTCGATTATGTCAACTGATATATCCGGTTTTGATACGCTTGAGACAGGTG
>WJKA01000080.1 GCA_014729375.1 Chitinivibrionales bacterium | reverse complement strand
CGGGAAGCTTCGGCATATGACAGAAAAAATCCGTCAGGATACTGGATGGATTGACTTTCATAATAGTGCGCCAGCTTTTCGTACAGCGGAAGCGTTGGTGCATATTTTTTCTGATCAGCAAGGAGCACGATATATTCTTTGTAACCCTGTTCAAATTCAGGGAAAAAACCGGCATGTTTTTTTTGCATTGCCGCAAAATACTCCGCCGCTTTTTTGGTATTCTGCATGGTGCGGGCAAGTACTGCTCTGTAATAATAGAGCCGGGAGGGAAATGTTTTGTCGGAAGAACGGCGTTTTTCAGCGCGTATCAGTATGTCCTCTGCTTTTGAAAGCTCTTTGTTTTCCATAAGCATCCGGGCAAGCGATAGTGCCACATTGCCGGCCTGCTTGTGTTCTGGAAATCGCCTGAAAAAGATATCGTATAATTCAACGGCGCGGTCGATATTCTTGTCTTTTTCAGCACTCACGGCCGCCTGATACAATGCTTCGCGCGCCCTGACACTTCCGACAAAACGGCTCCAGACGCCGTAAAACCAGTCAGATGCTTTTTTGTAATCGCCTGTTGCCTTGCGCGTTATCCCGGCATAAAACATGGCATCCATGATATTGTCGTCGCTGGGGAATAATTTTATGAATTTTTCAAAAGCCGGCGATGCCTGCGACGGATTTTCCATGCGGTAGTAACAGACGGCAATACGGTAATAGGCGACTGGATCGTTCTCTGGCGCTCGTTTTTTTATGTCAAGATATTTTTCATACTGTTCAAGCGCGAGATTATACAGACTGTCCCGGTAAAAACGCTGTGCAAGGTTGAATACAGCGTCACTTTCATCGGCTGAAACCGGGGAAATACAGCAGGCAGAAATGAAAATCAGCGCAAAACGTATTAACGGAAGACTTCGTGAAAAAGATCGCATAATCGCTACGCCGTGCCTTTCAGAAAAAAAAAGAAAACGCATCACTACATAAATACTTGAATGCGCGCAATTACGGCAAATTACAGAATATCAAAATAGTTTTTAAGTGACTGAAAGATAAAGGTATTTATGGCTGCTCAAGCTCGTGCTGCGGCAGATCGTTGATCGGAATATCTGCTTCTTCTTCCTCGCCCCCTTCCGGCTGAAGCAGGAAATATAACAACGCGCCGACGCCAGCTCCACCGAGAGTAGCAAGAGAAATGGGAATGAAACGGTTCTTCTTCTGCTTGACAGCGTAATCCTCGACTTTGGTAGGGTCCTTGGTCCACTTATACGAAAAAGTCACCACACCGTATTGATCATGTACCGTTATTTCCGGTATGGCATCAAGAGAAAACGTGACAACGATTAGATCGTGCCATTCAGGTTCAAGTCCCTTGATTTCTTCATTGACATTGATCTTTTTCTTTTCTATTTCAAATCCGCTGATCGGAGCCATTGCCTGTGAAGGCACCGGTGATGAACCGATTTCGGTATCATTAAATTCAAAAACAAGTTCTTTAGCCTTGGTGTCAATATCGTAGAAATAACTGGTTGGTTTGTCCCGGAAAATGAAATAGCAGGTTACCACCACCTCGTCGGGGAAATCGCCCGGTTCCTCCTGGAGCTGAATACCCTCCAGAACTGCATTCTGTACCATACTTTCCTGTGCAGCAACTCCAGTCATGCCGGAAATAAGCACTGCCATGAACCACGCGACCAACTGATGGGCTTTTTTCATAAATCCCTGCAATTCTCTCTAGTTATGATTATAGTCAAAATGAAATATGACGTCAAGCGATTTTACGGTATTCAGAAAAAAACAGCTTTTGTTACTATGCTAACTATTTGATTAGTGTTAAAATGCATTATGTGCAAAATGAGATCAATAACAGAAAGTATACCGTTTAAATAAAAATATATTTTTCAAAAAATTCATTCCAGCATTACTGTTGCCACACATAAATTTCTGTCGTGGCTTATTGAAACGTGCGTGCGGGTAATACCCTCTTTTATCATGCTTTGCTCAAGCTTTGTATCGCAAACATGCAAAACCGGGGCCTGAAAATTTCCGGCCCGGATTTCAATGCTTTTCCAGGAAGACACTGCCTGGCACGTTCCGGGCAATGACTTGTAGAAGGCTTCTTTTGCCGCCCATCGGCCGGTATAATGCAATGACGGATTTGCTTTGAGACTACAATAATGTATTTCTTCCCGGGTAAAAACTTTTTCAATAAAATGATCGCCATACTTATCGATAATACGACTGATCCGCTCGCTGTCGGCTATGTCAATGCCGGTTCCTTTTACCATGTGCGTACGCCCGGTGTAGTGGCTATTCGGCCAGAGATTCCTGTCCGCTGCCCGCCTCGGCATCACCGGATTCTTCATTCATACCGCCAGCCTTTCTTCCGGCAACATTAAGTGCGAGTCCGAGTGAAAGAACATGCTTTGTTCTCTTGAGTTGCCCTGCAAAATATCCGGTTTCTTCGGTATAGTACACATAATCGAGACTGACCGGTCCGGCCATCACCCCGATACCGAAAGTGGGGTATCCCTGGTTGACCCCCCCCCGCATTGCAACATATTTCAGGTCGATTTCCGCACCCAGGTGGATTTTTTTGCCGAATTGCTCGTACTTGCCTGTTTTATCTTCGAATCCCCACAGGTCGGTAATTTCGAATGAGGCGATAATGCTGCGCAAAAACGCAAGCTCTTCAATGGGCGGAACATAATATGCGCATCCCAGGTCGAGTTGCGGAACAACGACCTGACCGCCGATAACACCGAACATGTCTTTGACTGCATATGCCAGGCGGAATCCGGGAAAGAGATCGTGCATGAACCCGATATCAAAGCTTGCGCCGTGCTGAAGTTGCGACAGGTCGCCGACAACGCCCAGAGGCGAGCTGGATGCCTCCTCAAAGTAAATAAACGTCTCGGAGTATGTTGTAATTCGCTCGTCAAGAGGAGAGCGCTGGACATATTCAAGAGAAACCCCGAAATGGTTGGCTTCGTGCTTGAGCGGTATTCCGACCGCCCAGGTAAAAACAAGATCGCGCTGACCCTGAAATCCCAGCTTGGGGATTAAATGGCCTGTTTCAATCCGCAGGCCGATCGGCCAGACACTGTATATGCCGAATCCGAGATTCTTAGTCGCTACCGTGATCTCGGGAAGGTATTGTACTCCTGCCCAGTATCCGTCGCGTTTGCTGATATCGTCGATAAATTCTTCATTGCCGGCTATCTTTTCGATATCCTGTATCTCCTCGTCGTATTCATCCAGCAATTTCAGATAATCAAAAAACTCACCGTCAATAGCAAAAACCAGCGGACGGGTTGATATCTGGACCTTGTCGCGCAACAGTCCAAGACCGGCGGGATTATGGAAGATTGCCGTACGGTCGGTGGTGACCGCTACTGTGGTATTGCCCATGCCCATTGAGCGAATACCATTATAATTCGGTCCTTTGGGCGCCGCAAAAATCATCATAACGGCAATAAGGATAACAATACCATTCCGGGGTACCTGGGATACCGGTTTCATAGGCTAATATACCTCCCGTATAGCGTTCTGGTATTCAAGATAGTCTTCTTTCTTTGCCTCAAGAAGATTTATTAATGCATCACGCTGCGATTCCGGAGGAATACTGCTCGTTTTGGCAACATCCTCGTCAATTAATCCGTCACCGTCGTTATCAATGCCGTCAAACCATTCCTCATCGACTCCGTATGTTCCTCCGGTAAATTCTGCCGATGAGGAACCGGTGTATGAGCCGATTGTTGTGTCGGCACGTGCGCTAGTATCGCGTTCCAGTGGATGGAGCGTCAGATTTTTTGCCTGGATCAGGCGGGCGATAGTCAGATACTTGTTCTCTTTCATTTTCGTTGTGTCGTGCGTGATATCCAGAGTAAATGAATTGTCACCGTCGATCCAGCTCATTGCCGCTTCTATATTATCCGGATAACGGTCTCCGTCATCATCAAGCGTGTCGTCAATTACACGGGTGTCCTCATCAATAAGGCTGTCATTATCGTTATCGACCCCGTCCATGATTTCTTCATCAACCCCCCAGTCACCGAAAATAAATTCCCACGTGTGCGGGCCTTTATACCGGTATCTGCGATATACCGAATCGGATTCGTCAACCCATTCGTAGTAGTCCGGATTCTGCGCCCGGTGAGTGGAATCACCGATGTGAATATCCGAAGCACCGCCGGTGCCCTGAACAACGTCAATTTTTTCATCCTGGTCCCAGTCGATCCAGATCATCCGGCACACGACGCCGTCACTGTCGGTATCGTAGTAATCCTCATCGTTGTCTCGAAGGTCGTCGTAATAAAAGTAAGGGAGAATATCTTTGAAATTGGTAATCATGTCACTCACGCCGGATCCCATGGTCGTGTCGATATCACCGCCGGTCTGCTCAGCTCCCCATTTCAGGTCTTCCCTGAACAAGCTGTCGCTTTCAGAGGCTTTTTCGAGTGACTTGACAAGTGAGTCGATTTTGGGATTGATATCCTTGGGGTCTTTTGAAATCTGTTTGAGGCTGTCGAGGTCCATGCTGTCAAGGGACGGGATATCATCGACAAGAATCTTATATGCTTCCTGCTCGTCGGTAGGGTTAACCGGATCATAATCGAGAGTGTCGTTGCTGTTGATATCGATAATACTGAGGATTGTTTTCACGCTGATTTCCACGAGATAATCACTTTCGTACTGTGAGCGGAGTATGGCGCCATCCATTTCAGGGCATGAATCGAGGCAGTCTTCTTTAACACAGTCCCCGGTGCATGAGTATTCACAATACTCCCGGCAGTTATAGGCTTCGTTAATTTGGTCAAGATATTTAATCGACTGGCAGACAGCATCGTACAAGCGCTTGCGCTCGCTGAAAACCGAGTCGATCAATCGTGCAGTTACACCGTTCCGGTCAACAGTCATTGTAGTCAACGGGCGGTCCAGGGAGTCTGTATATAAAAACGGTACATTTCGTTCATTTTCTTCCTCAGGATTGATTTCGGGCCATATCTCTTTGAGATCAATATCGGCAATGCGCAGGATACATTTTCCTTTGTAAAAATAGGCCTCGCTTTTGGCGCTGTCTATTTCCAGCGCTTTGTCGAATAGGCGGGCGGCCTCTTCCCAGTCCGATGCCGATGTTGCGGAACGCATTTTCAGTTTGCCTTCAAGAATTATTCCTTCGGCCCCGCGGCGTTCGGCGAACTCTTCCCGCTTCCCCTCCGACGGCGCAAATATGTTGCAGCTTAAAAACGAAATACAGGATAGAAGAATGACGGTCCGGAAATACCTGGCTGAATACATATGCAGTCCTTGAATATAATTTGGAATAATACCAGTTGAACAGATTTGAAGCACTGTTTGCATGAAACTTTTGCATGAGTTCATAAAAGACCTTCGAAACCATCAATATGATAATATAAAAGAGGGTACCGATACTTGTTCAAGTATTTTCGATTCTTAATAATTATTTTGTATTCTTATTGTTTATCGGCAATCCATTCTTTATATTCTTGTTTTTAGAAACGGGATATTATTCATGCGTGCTTCCTGTTTGCTTCCGGTGCTTCTCACGCCCGTGGTCATGACACTGCTTTTTTGCACCAATGATCCTTCAAATCCGGTAATCCATCCTGCCGAACCATACAGTACAAGCATCAACCGGCCGGTGACAATTTCTGTTAAGGCGTATGATCCTGACGGTACTATTGCTGAATACCAGTGGTCGGTTGACAGCGTTACCTTTGTTGCAACCAGCGGTCCCTCGTATGAGGTAACATACGAATCTGAAGGGACCAAAATTGTCAAGGTCCGGGCCGTTGACAATGACGGCAACTACTCCCGTGTTGTCGAAATCTCGGTCATTGTTACCGACAAAGCCCCGATACTGTTACGTCCGCCAGATGGAGATACGGTGGAGATTTCCGATGCGATTCTTGAATGGGCACCGGGATCGTACAATCAGTATTTTTCGGTCCTGTTTGATACGGTCAATCCACCCAGAACTGCGGTTTTGTCCGTTCTGTATGATTCTTCATACATGATCTCCTCGTATATTTCCTCATTTCGCACGTGGTACTGGTGCATAGTCGCCCATAATGAGAATAGCGAAGCAGACACCAGCGAGATATGGAGCTTTACACCGGTCCGGGATAATTCTGTCGAAACAGAATTTGAAACCTGCTGGAAAATCCTTTCAGACTATTCCATTTACCAGGACAGTCTGCCGCAGGATCCTTATTCGTATTTTCCGAGTTGCTACAACCTGTATCGGTCTGTACACGATATGTTTACGGTTTATATCGATCCGGTTTTCAGCGAATTATTCCTGGCATCATTGACAACTGAGACCGGTGGGGCAGGCATACTGTCGGATTCGATACAGAGCGGATATGTCATTACCTATGTTGTAAAGGATTCGCCGGCCGAATCCGCGGGCTTGCTCAAAGGCGACACAATCATCGCAGTCGGTGACAGCCCGGTTGCCGACATATCTCCCGGGACATTGAAAGAGCTTCTGGAAGGCGATCCCGGTGAAACGAGGACGTTTCATGTCCGGAGGGATGAGGGGGAGCGGACGATTGAGGTCACGCTGGGAACATTTTATGCGCCGAGCGTATTGACCGATTCGTTGTCCGACTCGGTTGCATATATTTCGCTGGTGCGGTTTTCCTCGGAGACTGAGATTGACGGTGGCTCAGCCGAGGAATTCCGGTTGGCACTCGAATCGACCTCGTGGGCAACGCATACGATACTCGACCTCCGCGGCAACGGCGGCGGTGAACTCGGTCAGTGCTTTGATATTACAAGCCGCTTTGTGCCCGAGGGAACACCGATAATCAAGTCGAGCGAGCGGTTTTATGTTGAAGGTCTTGATAGTGTGATAACATTCGATACGACCTACCGCGCACTGGGCGGCGCCACTGCGCTCGACCGTCCTTTTACCGTACTTGTCGACAGCTTAACGGCAAGTGCATCAGAGATTGTCGTATCCTGCCTGAAAGATTTCCGCCCCGATGACATCACCATTGCCGGCACGGTCACCTACGGAAAGGGCAGCGGACAGTACCTTTTCATCACGCCGCTTGAGGGCATCGCAAAAGTCACTTTCTCCCTGGTAACACCCGTATCCGGTATTGTGTACAATCGTGTCGGGATTGCCCCGCATGTTGCAATAGCTCCTGGTGAAGATGCGCTGGATGTTGCATTGCAGTTGATCGAAGGTGTTACGCTTGCAAAGGCACGGCGCAATACCCTGATG
>WJKA01000079.1 GCA_014729375.1 Chitinivibrionales bacterium | reverse complement strand
GCATTAAAGAAGTGCTTGAGCAATCAGGAACAGCCGGTAAAATCAGCACACATACAATTGATAATCCGCCGCGTTATTTTCGCTATTATTTTGAAGATGAATCCCGGGGCTATTCGATTGATAATTTGCTTGAATCATACAACGAGTGGAAAAAGCAGGTCCCGCCCCATATCAGGCAAAAAACCGACAGATTATTCAATTTTCAGCTCCCGGAACGGATCCTTCCTTTAGCAGAAACCCAGAACACGATCAACAGGCTTTTCAAAGATGCCTCAGCCGGAAAAAAAAGCACCGTCTGGGTTGCAGCCAACGATGATATTGCTTTATGGGCACTGGAATTTCTTCACCGCAAAAAAATATCGTGCCCCGGCCGGATCTCAGTTGTCGGATTCGACGACACGCATGCGGCAATGAACCGGGGCTTGACAAGTTTCAACTTTAACATGCGTGCCTTTGCACATCTCATGCTGAGTTTTGTACTTAACAAACGCTCGGTGCGGCAGCCCCCTAAAAACCGTGCTGTAGAGCTGGACGGCATGGTTATTGAAAGACGGACGGTGAGCAGGACAAACGGATAACCGGCTTATGCGCGGTCACCGGCCCGGACTTTCCACTCCTTGATCCGCTGCCGGAGGTCTTCCCTGATTCCCCCGCATTCCCGTTCACCCGCACGGTTTGTCCTTTCGCCGGGGTCTTCATCAAGATTATACAGCTCGTCCTCGCCGGTACTGCTCCAGGTGTATTTCCAGCCGTACGGAGTGACAATTGTCCGCACCGGATCGCGCATCACACGTTCGATATGCTCCCTGTCATATGATTCGAGCATCCACCGGGGGACCGAAACTTCACCGACCCTGTCTCCAAGACCGTTGTTCGGGCCGTTCCACTCGATAAAAATATCCTCCCGGCTCTGTTCCAGGCCTCCCTCAAGCATCGAACGAAGGCTTTTGCCCTGGCAGCGCTCAGGGACCCGTTGCCCCATCAGGTCAAGCAATGTCGGTACGATATCAATCTGGCTCACCGGCCCTTTCACCCGCCTTGGCCTGAATTGTCCCGGCGCCCTGATCAGCAACGGCACCCGCACGGCTTCTTCAAACATGACATTCTTGCCGATAAGCCGGTGACTTCCCATCATGTCACCGTGGTCCGATGTAAACACTACAATCGTATTTTCCCACAGGTCGCTTTCGCTCAGCGTATCAAGGATTGTCCCTATGTGCGTATCGATCAAACTGCACAAGCCCCAGTAATTGGCCCTCATTCTTCGCCAGTGATCGTCGGTTGCAAGCTCCAGACCCGAATGTCCGTATCTGAAATAGTGTTCCTGGAATAAACGGGTTTTAAGCGGCTGGTTTTCTGAAGGAATATTATTATAATTTTCCGGCAGGGGAACGTGCGAAGGTTCATATTGCGAATCCCGGGGGCTGAAAAACGGCATATGCGGCTCGAGGAAGTTTACATAAAGGACAAACGGCCTGTCCCTGTTCTGACGGATAAACGTCGACGCTTCTTGTGCAAGATAGGCCGGCTTGCCGTATTCTTCAGGGAGACGGGCGGCCTGCGGCCTGCTGAACCGCCCGCCGCCATCGGGATTGAATCCGTTTTTCAGCAAAAAATCATGGTATGATGAATGCGCGTCCTGGTCCTTGTCTTTGCGGTAATATTGATAATAGTGGTCTTCAATACTTCTCCACTGATTAAAACCGTGCTGCGCAAAAACTTCATCACCAAGATGCCATTTGCCGAAATGGCCGGTTGTGTATGTCCCCTGCTCGATCATCTCCGGCAGGCAGGGAATATCGGTTCGCAAAGGAATATTATTTTCAGTGCATCCTGTAGCATGCGGATACAGGCCTGTGAGCAGGGTCGAGCGTGACGGCGTACATACCGGCTGGGTAACATATGCCTGCTCAAACACCGTGCTGTTTTCCGCCAGGCGGTTGAGGTTGGACATCTGGATTTGCGTATTACCGTATGCGGCCAGCGTGGCATATGCCTGTTCATCGGTGTAAAGAAAAAGAAGGTTCGGACGTCGGGGGGGCGTGTGAGCCATAGGTGGGGTCCTCCTGTCTGCGGGTTTTGCCGTTCTTGTGCCTGAAAAGCCTTGAAAAATACATAACCGTGAATAAAAATTTCTAATCGGTCTTTGCAAAGCTTATATTTTAAAGTCAATGGTTATTTCCGGGGACCGACTTTTTTGACAAACAATACAGGAAGGAACGCTTAATGAAAGCGCAGTGGGTTTATTTTCCGAAAAAGGAAACGGTTGAAATACATGAGGTTGATGTTCCTGATCCCCGGAGTGATGAAATCCAGGTTAAATGCATTGCAAACGGCATTTGCATGGGTGAAGTTTCTCTGTTTCGCGATAGTGAATCCAAACGGTTCCCGCTTCCCCGGTATGTCGGCCATGAAGGCATTGGCGTGGTAGTCAAATGCGGCAAAGATGTTGACACTATAAATGAAGGCGATTACGTTGTCTGCCGTGAGTGGGCGACATATTATAATAATAAAGCTTCCACTGCAGTAAAATTCTCGAGGCGTCCCGATGACCCCGGTGTAATGATCGCTGAGCCGGTCGATTGCGTCGTGGGAGCGATCCGGTCGTATGACATAATGCCCGGGGACCGGGTGTTGCTCATGGGCGCAGGATACATGGGCCTGCTCAACGTGCAGGGACTTGCGGCATGCCCTCTGGGAGAGCTGGTTGTCACGGATATCAAGCAGCCTAATCTTGATCGTGCAAAAGAATTCGGCGCGACAAGCGTGCTCAATACCGGCACCCCTGAGGGCCGTGCCCGGCTGGAACAGTATAAAGAAAAACCTTTTGATCTTGTTGTCGAGGCCGCGGGTGTCGAACAGACGCTTGCAAGCGCCGCCTCGTATTGCCGTACCGGCGGCCGTCTTGCAATCTTCGCCTGGCACCATACACCCCGTTCGGTCGACTTCGGCGACTGGCATATCGGTGGATTCAAAGTGCTCAACTCCTCTCCCATGATCTCTACCGATCTCGGTGTATCAACCATGGAACGGGCGGTGCGACTGATGGAAAACGGCACATTCGACCAGCGGAAGCTTATTACTCACCGGCATCCGTTGTCACAGGTGCGTGAAGCCATGGAACTGGCAAGCGAACGGCCGGATGGATATCTCAAGGGAGTACTGGAATTTGAAAAGTAAGTTCAGGCAAAACAGGTGTAAACGCAATGGTCTGATATGAAGCGTAAAGAACATTGTTAAGAAATTTATAAACCATATATTTGAACGTTTATTTTTTTTAAATTGATTTTAAACCTTTTTAAAAGCCTTAATCCGGTTTTTTGTTCTCAAGTGAGGTGCTTATGCGAGTAATTCAAGTTGGCGCCGGGGTCCACGGATTGCGATGGACTCAATGGCTGACCGATTTCCCAAAAACTGAAATTGTCGGGCTGGTTGATGTCAGCGATGAAGCGCTGACCGCGGCAAGAAAAATCGCCAAATGCGGCACCGATGCCTGTTTTTCCACACTCGATCAGGCGATAAAAAATACCAATGCCGAAATGCTGGTCTGTGTCACGCCCCCGGAATATCATAAAGCCACAATCATTAAAGCTCTGAAAGCCGGGCTCCATGTGATCAGTGAAAAGCCCATGGCCGATACAATATCTTCATGCAAAGCAATTGTAAAAACCGCCAGTGAAACCAGAAGACGGTGCGTGATCAGCCAGAATTTCAGATACCGTCCTGCGATGTACACGATCGCCGAGCTTATTCACAAAGGAAAAATCGGCGAAATCGGGCAGATAAAAGTTGATTTTTACCTGGGATTCGATTTCGGCGGCGGATTCCGCCACGAAATGGAATATCCCGTTATTGTCGATATGGCAATTCACCATTTTGACTATATGCGCTATATCACCGGCCTCGAGCCGGTGACTGTCCAGGGCGTTGCATGGAATCCGAAATGGTCGAATTATCAGGGGGACTGCTCAAGCTCGCTTATATTCGAAATGAGTAATGGAGCACGAATACTGTACAATGCAAGCTGGGGGGCGAAGGGACAATTCTCCGACTGGAACGGCAACTGGCAGATTGAAGGGGACAAAGGGACGGTCACCTATGAAAACGGGCATATCAGGCTCTATTCCGTACCCAAACTATACAAAGTAAAGACCGAAAAGGAAATAGCGCCGAAAAAGATGACCCGTGAGGAACAGATGCTTGTGCTGGATAATTTTATTCGCGCAGTTACGTATGGGATCGTGCCTGAATGCGAAGTTTTTGACAATATCAAGAGCATGGCGATGGTCTTTGCTGCGTTGAAAGCGGTGAAAACAGGGAAAAAAGTACCGGTCATAGACAAGGCTTTTGCCGATCTGCTGTCGACTCTTTAAAGAATGGAGCACTGATACCTAAAATCAAGCCGATTGTCAGCCTGTCTGAGGCAGGTTGCCACGATTCAAGGGCGGCATGCAGGTTAAATTATGATTTTTCTTTACCCCACCGACGGAAACTTTAATTTCACCGACCGCGATTTCCCTTCCGGATTATCCAGGTGAATCGTACATCTGCTGGAACGGAGTATTTTATAGAAATCAGTAAAATTCATCGCCGGATACCCATCAGGATTACTGCAGCGCTCATCTCACACGGCAACAAGCTCGTTAGCCTCCGCATATGGAGCTCCGTCAGGATACACCACCTCGATCTTTGCAACCGGATCGCCGCGGAACGTGCCTGTCCTGTCTGAGGGTACAACCGTTGTATCGGAAGGAAAGCAGTCCATAAGAGCTTTGGTAAATCCCAGATCTCCCGAACGGAAAATGCTTGCCGAACAGCCGATTTTTACACTGTTCCCCTCCCCGTTTACGCCTTCAAAAACAAAATGCAATAAATTCTCGAGTGCAGCTTTCAACGAATGAGGCGGGACTGAAACAGGATGTGCTCTCAACCGAACAGGGAGTATCTGAATCCTGATATTCTTTGATGCGGCTGCGGCTGATATTTTTTTTAATACCTCGCGCAAAAGCTCATCAAGCGAAACCTGCTGCGGTTTTTCATTTTCAAGATGAGTAATTCGTCGAGGCGCAACAACTGTCCTGCCGACTTTTGTACCCATCGCTTCATATACCCGGACCTCGTATGGTACTCCGGAAAGTTTCTTCGTGCCGATTTCCCTGCAGGGAACTTCAGAGCGGTTCATGGTATAAAAAACCGCATCGGTAAAAAGGACCTGGTTGGGCCCGGTGAGTTTTTCGAGCCGTGAGGCAATATTCACCGCTTCACCAAAAACATCATTCGATTCCATTCTGACGTCACCTGCACTGATCGATACCCTGATCTCAATCTTGTCGTTTTCACCGAGTTTATTATTGTATGAAGCGAATGCCTTTTGAATTTCTATGCCGGCAATAACCGCATTCGTACAGCTTTCATAGGTTATCAGAAAGGAATCGCCCATCGATTTGATTACTGTCCCGGCAAATATTCGTGCCGTGCTGAGAATTATTTCCTTATGGCGTTCATCATCGCCTGGTTTTCAGCCCGGGTCTGCTGTGAAGTCCGCGCGGTAAACCCTTTCATGTCGGTGAACATAATAGCAAGGTTTTTCGAATGCATGGCCGGTCACCTGTTAAATTAACAGCTAAACACCTAGGTTCAATATATCAATTTCCGGGAGGTAAAGGCAAGGAGAATATGGGGATTGAAGATTTCAGGCTGCCTTCAATAGCGCACGGGATTATCGTGCGCAGGCCCGCCTCACAGTCAACCGCTCCATAATCATCCCTTCCAGCTCGACCGGGCGGTTTTTATACGATGACGGCATCGTGCGGGGATTGATAATCCAGGCAAGCATGGAATGGAGTATCGAGCGGATATTGAAGTTATACGTGGTGAGACCATACCTGACCGATTCATAGATATCGTCGAAACCGAATACCGAAATTCTTCCGGGAACCGGCGCCTCGTTTTCGTTGAGATATTCGAGTGCTGCAATTGCTACCTGGTCGTTGGCGCAGACCCATACGGTGATATGCTCCTGTGCCAGTGCATTTTCGAATAATTCACGCAGAACACGATGAAGTTCCGCCCTTGAAAAGAGAATTACCGGGACCAGATGGGTAAATACCGGTTCGACCTGCCGGGAATAATCGACCGGGGCATTCTTTTTCCAGGTCTTATACGATTCGTAAAGCATGTCGTAATTACCGTAATCATGAGCCGGATCTTTATAGTACTGATAGACAAGAGGAGGATTGTCAAAGGTAAAAGATTGCACCGAATTGCGGGGATTTGCAGCCGCAAAAGTTTCGGCTATGGATTCATAGCGGGTGCGGGACCACTGCGCGGCATGGAACGGCGAAATATACGCGGCATGACAGTGTCCCAGATTACAGAGATATCGGGCGACTTTCTGTCCGGTATGGCCGGAAATTGCAGCGGTGAATAATTTTACATTCGTTTTTTTTAAAAATGAAGGCATTTTCCATCCGCCGATAAAATCGAAAATCGCAACCGGGCTGCTCACATGCGACAGGGAGCGAAGGACCGGGTCGTGTCCTGCCACCGGGGCAAGCGCAAGATAGAGATACCCCAGGATGTCATCGGAATCCGGAAACGGACACCGGTCACGGCGGATATCGGTAAATACAAGCGAATCATCGACCATATCAAATTCGAGCGCCTTGAACCGCAAACCCGAACGCATGCATTCTTCTTCGATAATCCTGAGATAAATTTCATTCAGTGAAGTTGCGATGCCGCTTTTGCCGGCGTCGATAGTTGCAGGAGTCAAGAGGACAACCTGTGCGTTCGACAATGACGGCGCCAGGGATGGTACCATATAGG
>WJKA01000078.1 GCA_014729375.1 Chitinivibrionales bacterium | reverse complement strand
ATCGAGGGCCCCGGTTTCAGCGTTGGTCGGCACTGCGCGCACCGAGTATCCTGCCGTTGCCGCGCTTGACGGGTTTGTGCCGTGCGCTTCATCTGGAATGAGTACCTCTGTTTTGTTGTTTCCCTTGTTTTTATGATACGCGGCAACGAGCATCATGCCGGTCAGTTCGCCGTGCGCGCCGGCCAGCGGCTGTAGCGTGAAAGCATCCATACCGGTTATTTCGCATAAAAGGCACTCCAGTTCATATAGGACTGCCAGTGCGCCCTGAGTCAGCATGCCCCCCCGCCGAAGCTGCGGGAGTAAAGGGTGAAGCTCGGCGAACCCGGGAAGCTGCGCGATCTTTTCATTGATTTTCGGATTATATTTCATGGTGCAGGAGCCAAGCGGATAAAAATTGGTGTCCACACCGAAATTTTTTCTGGATAATTCCGTGAAATGGCGGACCACGTCAAGCTCGGACAGCTCACTGAGCTTCAATTCCGTCGACCGCGAATATTTTTCATCCATTGCATCCTTGACCGGAACGTCCGTTGAGGGGAGCGTAACACCGGTCCTTCCTGAAACAGATTTGCTGAATATTACCGGCATACTACCTCCTCAAGTGCTTCACAAAATGTGCCGATTTCGCATTTTGTCCTCTTTTCGGTAACTGCAACTAGCAGGTAGTTCTCCATTCCCGGGTAATATCGCCCGAGTGGAAACCCTGCGGCAAAGCCTTTTTCGATCATCCGGCCCACGCACGCTCCGGCATCGACAGGAAGGCGGACCGTGAATTCATGAAAGGTCGGGGAAGATTCCATGACCTGGACGCACGGGATAGCCTTGATCCGCTGTTTCGCATAGTGTGCTTTGTCAAAACAGAGTTGTGCCGTTTTTGCAAGTCCCCCGGAACCCATCAGACTCAGGTAGATATGCGCCCGCAGCGCGCACAAGGCCTGGTTGGTGCAGATGTTCGAGGTCGCTTTTTCCCGTCGGATATGCTGTTCGCGTGCCTGAAGTGTCAGCACGAACCCATCGTTCCCGTTACGGTCGACTGTTTTTCCGACAATCCGTCCGGGCATTTTCCGGGCATATTTTTTCCGCGCGGCCATGAATCCGAGATAGGGACCGCCGAATGAGAGCGGAATCCCGAGCGGCTGGCCTTCACCAGTGGCAATGTCCACGCCGGTTTCTCCCGGCGATTTCAACAGCGCGGCGGCGATGGGATTGATCGATTGAATCGCCAGGGCGCCGTGCTCGTGGCATTTTTTAACTATATCGGAATGGTCGTCGATGACCCCGAAAAAATTAGGGTTTTGAAGAATTATCGCTGCAGTTGCAGTATCAAGAAGCCCGAACAGGGCGTGCCGTTCGCTCTGGCCGTGACTGACCGGGACTTCGATGAAATCGATTGACAAATTGGCGGCATAGGAATAGATCATTTTGCGGTATATCGGATTGACGCCGCCGTCCATGATGATTTTCCGCCGTCCAGTAGCGGCAATCGCCATCTGACACGCTTCATACAGCGCAGTACCGCCGTCGTACAGTGATGAATTCGATACGTCAAGATCGGTCAGCCTGCATATATGACTCTGGTATTCGTAAAATGCCTGAAGCGTTCCCTGGGACAGCTCGGGCTGATAAGGAGTATATGATGTATAGAACTCACTGCGACCGGCAAGCGCATCAACTGCAGCGGGAATGAAATGATCGTAAAATCCGCCGCCGAGAAAACAGGTAAGATGGGAATAATTCCGCAAAGCAAGCTCTTCAAGACAGCGCATGACCTCGAATTCCGATTTCCCTTTCGGAATGTCAAGAGAAAGCGGGCGCAGGAAATCAGGGATGTCGGCAAAGAGCTCGTTGATATTGCCGGCGCCGCATTTTTTGAGCATCTCCTGCTGCTGCAACGGCGTGTTCGCTATATATGCCATAGGTATCCTTTATAAAAAATCGGTTATATTTTTCCATCGTGTGGCGTTTTTATAAAACGGCTTCTCCACAATCATGCCGCGCAATTCACCGCGTTCCCCTTTGACACGTATGGCCGTTCCCGGTGAAGATACTTTTTGGGGAACATACCCGAGCGCGATCGCTTTTCCCAGACTCGGGGAGTAGGAACCGCTGGTTATCGTTCCCGCATATGCTCCCGCATCGTCGAGAATCGTATCGCCGTGCCGCGCGGCGCGGCGGCCATCACATTCGATTGCAACAAGACGTTCATGATGGTTCTCTTCAGTGCAGACAATCCGGCTTCCCGTAAATTCCTTTGAGCAGTCTATGAGCTTGTAAAACCCCATCTCTCCCGGATTCCGGTCCTGGTCCATTTCATGGCCGTAAAGGGGGAAACACATTTCGAGCCGGAGCGTGTCTCGCGCGCCGAGGCCTGCCGGTTCGGCGCCGTTTTCAACAAATGTGTCCCAGAGCTTTCCGGCGTCATCCGGCTCGCAGTACAGCTCAAAACCGATCTCGCCGGTATATCCGGTCCGGCTGATCAGCACGGTACTGGTATCGATTGTGCAGAACCGGTGGGTATAGGATTTCATGTCGGAAAGATCGCTGTCAACAAGTTTCTGCATGAGCGGAGGAGATCCGGGCCCCTGAATGTCTATTTTTGCCCGGGACAGTTTTTCAACCGTTGTCGCGGGTGAAACCTGCGATTTGATCCACTCGAAATCCGTGTAGCTGGTCCCCGCATTGACAACCATCATGAAATCGTTGTCATCAAACCGGTACATGATAAGGTCGTCGACAACACCCCCGCGTTCATTGCACATGAATCCGTTGCGGCATCTGCCGGTTTTCAGGCCGGCGATATCGCAGGTGACAATACGGTTTAGATCATCCAGGGCAGAGGGCCCCGTTATTTTAATCTCACCCATATGGCAGGTATCGAACAGCGCGGCTCTCTTACGGGCAGCTTCGTGCTCCTTGATAATACCTGAATACTGGATCGGCATTTCGAACCCCCCAAAAGGAGCCATTCTGGCGCCACGCTCGACATGGTTTTCAAATAATAGTGTTTTTTTCATAAAGTGGTTTACTTGTAGTAGTTTGTTTCAAGAAAAAGAAGAATTTCAAAATATATAAAATGAGGCGGCAATTCAAATAAGGGGGCTGAATTGGAGAAACACACGGTTGAAGAAAGCATTGCACGTCTGGAAGCAAAGAACAAACGGAATTAGTTCATGATGAACCGAAGGGAGTATAAAGAGAATTTTGAATCAAAAAAAAATCAATCTGATATTTCAACAAATTATTTTACTGTTCTGAAGATATCATTGCCTTGTTCAAGGAGACATGCCATGGATGATCCCTGGGAAATAATCCGCAAGGAAAAGGGAATCCCTCGAAAGGGAGAATATGTTAAAAGCAAGAGGTTCGGGACACAGTGGAAAGTTATTGTCGAAAAAGAAGGTTATGTTAATGTCGACGACAATCCTGTTACCAGAGACCCGCGGATGGTTCCCGCCATTACCCTGACCTACTGGAAAGAAGAACCGGGAGTGAAAGAAGGGGAAGGCAAAACCATGACTTTTGATTACACCCGGTACGACACGACTTTTGAACTGCACTGGGATTCGGTGAATAAAGATTGAGGTTGAGGCTGAATATAGCAGCAATATGCGCATTTCTATTCAGCTATATATAAGGTCATTATCAATCTTTTATCAACATCAACCTCAACCT
>WJKA01000077.1 GCA_014729375.1 Chitinivibrionales bacterium | reverse complement strand
GTCCACGATGCGGCCAGGTATTGCCGGATGATCAAAATATCACCCGCTGCAAATCGTGCGGATATCCATGCACAGCGTCTTCATTCCCGGAATCTTCAGTTCCTGCCCGGATGTCTATTCCCTGGGAACAGGCGGAAAAATTCGGTGTTCTTGAATCGCTTTTTTTCACCTGTAAAGAGATTTTGCTCTCTCCGGGTGTTTTTTTTGCCGGGCTCCGTACTGCAAAAAAGCCGGTCATGGCATGGATTTTTGCGCTGATAGCCGGCGGTGTTGCCGGCATGATATCTTATGTATGGAATTCCCTGCCCGGCGGAGAATGGCTTGCTGCTGAATATCTTCCCGATAATCTGTTTCCCCCGGACAACCTTTCCGCCATATATCTCATTTTTTCTCCCCTCCTTGTATCAGCAGAGGTTGGACTTTTAAGTATCTATTTTCATTTTCTTCTCTTTATTTTCCGGGCAAAAAACCGGTCGATTCACAAAACATTCACTATACTGTGCTATGCTCAGATAAGTTCACTCGCCGTGCTTGTTCCTGGAGCCGGGGATTTCATTTCCGGGATCTGGTTTGCGGTTCTCTGTATTCTCGGTTTTCACAAAGTGCACAACATCTCGAAACTTCGCGCCGCGGCGATAATTTTTCTGCCCCTGCTGGTACTTATCCTGTTTCTGGCCGTCTTTTTTGCGCTTCTGGCCGTATTCGGCATTGTTGCAGGAGACCTCCTTAAAGAATTTATTTCAGTATACCGATAATTTAAATAGAGCGCCATGCATCGATATCAATTCGAAGGAACCAGCTCATGACAAACTCGGTAAAGATGCTTCTTGATGTCAGTCTTCCGATATCAGTACAACTGGGCCAGACAAAGATGAATGTCCGTGAGTTGCTGGCCCTGAAAAAAGGAAGCCTTGTCCAGCTCAGTCGCATGGCCGGGGAACCGGTTGACGTATTTATCGGTGGAAAACTTCTTGCAAAAGGAGAAATTACCGTTGTTGATGATAAGTTGTCGGTCCGGATCGGTCAACTCTACGGCGAGCGTGAGAAATTCAAACATCTTTAAAATGAAACCGCCAGTGCAAGACGAACAGGTGAAATATCAATCCGGTCAAATCTGAACGAATAATCGAGCGCATAGTTTTTATACCGTACTCCCGCACCCAGTGTGGGTATGCGGTCTGAAATGCCGATTCTCAGCGCTACCATGTTCCAGAACTCTCCCTCAATACCTGCATGGTATGACCGCGCATATCCACCGCGATCATTATCACCGGAACTTCTGCTCCCCACCCCGTCGGCCAGCGAGCGGTGCATTGCACACGAAACAACCCAGTTTCCGAACAGCAGCCCGGACCGGTCGGTATATGAGACACCGTAATGTTGCGTATTGTAAACCGGCTCTTCATAGGAATACGGCGAATGGACCCAGACAATCCTGGTAGGCAGAGCATTGCGGATACTCGCGCCAAGGCACACTTCACGACTAACCGCTTTTTCCTTTAAATCATAATCGAGACCCAGACGAACAATTACTCCCGCATCACAATTAATATTTATGCCCATTCTGACCTTGTCACCGGGACTGATTGTCTGCCAGAAAGTTTTAAAATTGCACCCTGCACCGATATCGAGAGGAAGCGGAAAGCGTCCGATGCCCGAAGAGCGATTAACACCGAGATCGAATAATTTTGCCACCGAGAGTATGACAATATGCTGATTATTTCTGAAATATTGTGTCGGCTGCCCGGTGGACCGCAGTGCGGGATTTTCCAGCCGCTCGTCATAGGTACCGGGAAGCGTATCATATTGCGGAATATGACCGCTGAAAAAAGGTATATATGCAGCCCCGACACATATTTTCTCCTGAACAGGCGCCTGGAATGCAAGCGCTGCGTGCCTGGACAAACCGCCATATAAAATCGCACCTTCCGTTCTCACCCGGAACGTATTAACAAATGATATTGCCGCCGGGTTCCAGTATGTCGAGGCAGCATCAAGGAACACCGCTGCGCCGGCGTCTCCCAGTGCGGCGACACGGGCACCAACCGGCAATTGACTTAACTCCCCGGCATAGAGTATCGTGTCGTTTTTCGAAGCCGCCCGGGATGGAATTATAACACAAAACAGTATCACAGGCACAACCCTGCGCAGCACTTTCACCAAAAACTCCTATTCACCAATACAGGTAATCGTTGCTCTCCGTGAACGGGGACCGTCAAATTCGCAAAAATAAACGCTCTGCCACGTTCCCAGTATAAGCTTACCATTTTTTACCGGAATATGCACGCTCAGGCCGACAAGCGAAGTTTTTATGTGACTGTCGGAATTCCCTTCCCGATGCTGAAACGATGTGTCGACCGGAACAAGACTGCCCGTTTTCCAGAGAATGTCGTGCACAACAGCCGGATCGGCATTCTCGTTGATTGTAATACCGGCAGTGGTATGCATACTTGAAACAACGCATATACCATTTGCTATGCCGGATTCTTTCATCGCCCGTTCTGCCTGCGCCGTGATATCTTTCATCTGATTCCTTTGCTGCGTGGAAATCGAGATTTCCGTATGCGAAACCATAAGCACCTCCTTAAATCGGGTTGCAGAGAAATGATTTTTTCAGAAAAGGAAATTAATTTACGACAGTTTCGACAGGGAGGATAAAATTCATAGGATTAACATTACGTCCCATTTTCTTGACTTCATAATGAAGATGCGGGCCGGTGCTGCGGCCGCTGTTGCCGAGATATCCGATCAGCTCGCCGCGCTTAACAGGATGCCCTTCAACAACCGCGGTCTGATGAAGATGCGCGTAAAGCGTTTCATAACCGCTTCCACTGTGGTTGATTTCAATGACCGTTCCGAAATCCCGCTTGGCACCAACAAACGAAACAATACCATCGCCGGTCGCAAAAACTGGTGTCCATATCTTATTAGCTATGTCAATTC
>WJKA01000076.1 GCA_014729375.1 Chitinivibrionales bacterium | reverse complement strand
GAATATGGGTGGCGATCCGGTCTAAAAACCACCGGTCATGGCTGATCACCACCGCGCATCCGGCAAAAGAATCGAGAGCGTCTTCGAGCGCTCGCAAGGTGCGGACATCAAGGTCGTTGGTCGGCTCGTCCAGCAGAAGCACATTGGCGCCGGATTTGAGCATGCGGGCCAGATGAAGACGGTTGCGCTCGCCGCCGGAGATTTCGCCGGCATTTTTCTGCTGGTCGGCGCCGGAGAAGTTGAACCGGGCGATATAGGCACGGGAGTTCACCTCGCGGTTGCCGATCTTGAGCATATCCCGGCCATCCGAGATCAGCTCCCAAATCGTTTTCTCCGAATCGAGATCATCACGGGCCTGATCCACATAGGCATACGAGACCGTATCGCCGATTCGAATCGTCCCGCTGTCGGTTTTTTCCGACCCCGTAATGAGCCGGAACAGAGTTGTTTTTCCCGATCCGTTGGGGCCGATTACCCCGATTATACCGCCGGGCGGCAGCATGAAACTCAGATTTTCGAACAGCAGCTTATCCCCATATGATTTCGAGATCCCCTCGGCTTCGATTACCGCTTTGCCAAGACGGGGGCCGGGCGGGATATACATCTCCAGCTCTTTCTCCTGCTGCGCTGCCTCCTGGTTGAGCAACTGCTCGTACGCGCTGATACGCGCCTTTGATTTCGCGTGACGGCCTTTGGGGGACATACGGATCCAGTCGAGTTCTTTCTGAAGGGTTTTCCACCGCTCTTTGCCGGCCTGCTGTTCCTGCTGCAGGCGGGTCTGCTTCTGCTCGAGCCAGGAGGAATAATTCCCTTTCCAGGGGATACCCTCGCCTCGGTCAAGCTCAAGGATCCATCCGGCAACATTATCCAGAAAGTACCGATCGTGGGTGACCGCGATTACCGTCCCTTTGTACTGCTGCAAATGGCGTTCGAGCCAGGCGACCGTTTCGGCGTCCAGGTGGTTGGTGGGCTCATCCAGAAGAAGGATATCGGGGGTCTGGAGCAGCAGTCGGCAGAGGGCCACCCGGCGGCGCTCGCCACCGGAGAGAACTTTGACCGGCGTCTCGGGCAGCGGGCACCGGAGCGCATCCATGGCCATAGTGAGGCGGGAATCCAGGTCCCACAGGTCCTGAGCATCGATCTGCTCCTGGACTTTTGCCTGACGGTCGACGAGTTCCTCCATGTCCTTGTCGGACATGGGTTCGCCGAATTTTTCGCTGATCTGTTCGAACTCGCGCACAAGCGCGACCTTGTCGGCCATGGATTCTTCAACGACCTCCTGCACGGTTTTTGTATCGTCAAGCACCGGCTCCTGTTCGAGCATTCCTATCGTAAAGCCCGGTGAGACCGCGGTCTTGCCGTCAAAGTCGGAATCACGGCCTGCAAGAATACGAAGCAGTGAGCTTTTACCCGACCCGTTCAAACCCAGAACGCCGATTTTGGCGCCGTAAAAATACGAGAGGTAGATGTTTTTCAATACCTGCTTTTTACCGTGAAATTTTGAAACCCCGATCATCGAATAAATGATTTTTTCAGGTTCGTCTGCCATGGTTTCCTTTCTTCCTGAATTCTCCAGTTAAATTCACCACAGAGACTCAGAGTTCACAGAGAAAAATACTTTGAAATGCCGAATACAACCGGACAATATTTTATCAGCGACAACGTGAATCATTCCGGCAAAAAGAAAATCTCGTAACTCTCCAAATTGCTGTGCTCTCTGTGGCTCTGTGGCAAACTGCCGTTTTCAGGTTCATTTGTCTTTCAAATAAATACGACTTTTTTCAGCTCTTTCTTTGCGAATTTTTCAAGCCTGCAGTCCGATGTTATAAATAACTCGGGCCCGGCTGTTTTTGCCGCGGCAAGCTGGATGCTGTCGAGTGCTTTCAACTGATGTTTACGGATAAGCGATATGGATTCGTTCTGGAGATGTTCGTTCCATTCGACAATACCGAAAAAAGAGTAATCAAAAATATAAATAAAGTTAGACGACTTGCCAAACAAAGATATGAATCCGCCGGAACAGCGTCCTCTTTCACGTTACTTTTATATATGGTATGTGATTCTCATCACAGACTTTGCCCCGCGCACAAATTTAAATTAATAATAAATACCGTTTCCCGGCTGTGCGGCTTAAATAAGAAATAATTATGGGCCGGGAAGCCGCGATAAATTAGATTTAATATTCACTGTTATTCAAATTTACAGGCTAACAGGAGGCATGGTCTGGAAGACCATGCCACAAAGCAAATAGTAATTTCAGTTAACTATACGCACGGCACATAAGCACTACAAGGAGTTGCTCATGCAGGCAAAAAAAGCGAATGAAGCGGAATTTTATTTTCTGTGCAGCGGTCAGGATGCCACGACGTTTCAGGTGATGAATTTCTCGGGCACCGACCGGATTTCCAGTCCCTATCAGTTCGATATTACTCTGATTTCGAAAAAGGCCGATATCGACGCGGACAAGGTGATTAACAAGCGCGCGACATTGTACGTGTTCCGTGACGGGGAGTTTTATCCCTATTCGGGGATCGTTTCCGAGTTCCTGTTTGTTGATCGCACCGTTGATTACTGCACCTACAATGTTCGCCTCGTACCCAGGCTCTGGCTCCTCTCCCTGAACAGGCAAACCCGCGTATTCCAGAAAAAGAACGCCGCTCAGATTATCAAGCAGGTACTCGATGAAGCCGGTTTGAATAATTACTACGAAATGAAAGCGGCTGTCAACAGCTATCCCGAAAGGGAGTATGTTGTGCAGTATCAGGAGCCGGACCTGAATTTTATTTCCCGGCTCATGGAAGACAACGGGATGTGGTATTTCTTCACCGAGGCGCCGGTTATTCCCGAGGAGATCGGCGGCAAGAGCGGCACTGAGACCATGGTGATTGCCGATAAGCCCGCAGAGTTCAAGTTTATCGGCGGCGAGCAGACAATCAAATACCGCTCGGGCTCGGGCATGGTTGAAAAATTCGACAGTGAAGTCAAAGAATTTTTTCATCGCCTGCACTACGATAAGCATGTCATACCCAATGAGGTAATGGTAAAGAGTTACAATTATCGTACGCCCGAGGTTGATGTCAACGGCCGTAAGAAGATCAGGGAGGGGCAGCAGGGGACGGTATACGAATACGGCCGCAGCATCAAGGATTCCACCGAAGCCCAGCGTCTTGCGGATATCGCCACCGATCGTATCGCCTGCAGCCAGGTCCAGGTGCGTGGAAGCGGCAATTGTCGCGGGTTCCGAGCGGGAAACAGGTTTGCCGCCGAAGACCATGTTCGTGACGACCTCAACGGTAAATACCTTTTGGTATCGGTCAATCATGCAGGGTCGCATGCCTATACAAAAGACAGCGGGCATGTTTTTACATACAGCAACGAGTTCGTTTCCATTCCCGCAAAGCAGGCAGAGCATTTCCGTCCTGCAAAAAGAGCGGTTGTCCCGCGTGTCAACGGCGTGATGACGGCCAAAATCGAAGCCGAAGGGTCCGAGTATGCTGCGCTTGATGATGTCGGACGGTATAAAGTCCGTATGCCGTTTGATCTTTCTGGCAAGAAAAATTATGACGCATCAAAGTATGTACGGCTGTCACAGCCCTATGCCGGCTCCAATTACGGCATACATTTCCCGTCACATGAAGGTGCGGAAATGGTTTTCGGGTGCGTTGACGGCGATCCCGACCGTCCGCTGGGACTGGGCACGGTGCCCAACGCAAATACTATCTCGCCGGTAAAAAGCTCCAACAAAGAGCAAAGCGTTATCAGGACAGCGGGAGGTAATGAGATAATTCTTGATGACATGAAAGACAAACAGAAGATATCAATCAAGACAACCGCGGCAAATGTTTTTACCATGGATGATGAGAAACGGAACTGCTCGCTGAAAACCACCGATGGTAATTCTATTACGCTTGACGATGAGAATGAAAAATGCGCGCTCGATTCTCAGGGCCATGTGCTCAATGTCAGCTACAAGGGCGGTGAAGAGGGAATTGGCATTAAAACCGCGGGCGGACATGTTATTATGCTTGATGACGCCAATAACAATATCAGTATCAAGACTAACGGCGGGCACACGATCACGTTCGATGACGGCGGTGGATCAATTACCATGGAAGATTCCAACGGGAATTCAATCTCCACCGACAGCGGTGGGATAATCCTCAATTCCGCTGGAGAAATAAAGATTTCGGCATCAACAAACGTGACGATTGAAGCGGGCGGCAATATGAAAATCACGTCAAGCGGCAATTTCGATGAAGAAGCCGGAGCAAATTACAAGGTGTCGGCAGGCGGCAATTATGAAGCCAGCGGCGGGATGAATGCCAAGGTATCCGGCAGCATGAACGGCGAATACACCGGCGGCATGAATGTCAAGGTTGAAGGCGGGGTGATGGCTGATCTCAAGGGCGGAGCAAAGACCTCGGTTTCCGGCGGAGTGGTGATGATTAACTGATGCCGGACGGGACTTTTTTTTGTTAACTTGGGACAGGCGACTAGTAGCTCTTGAACGGATTAAGCTTGTCCAGATACGATCTTCCGCGGCTGCTGGGGCGCCAGACAAAGCGGCATTTACGGCATTTTATGCGGCGCTTGCCTTTTAATGTCCGGACCGGGCTGAAAAAGAAAGGATCGTAGAAATCAACTATTGTACTTCCACACCGCGGGCAGACAATATCGGGTGGGTTCCAGAACGATTCCCAGAGCACAATCAGTGTGCTTTTCCTTCGGGGCTTTTCCCTGTGAGACGGCATTATATATTTCTCCTCAGTCTTGTGCGATGTTGGATTTATACAACCGGCGTAGGCATAAACAATTCTGCATAAGTCCTTTGCGCAAAAATATCGGTCATGCCTGCGATATAATCGGTAACCATGCGGCGTACCGGTGTTTTTTCGGTATAATTCGTGTTTTTAATGAAATTGAATAACACCCGGAGTGTCGGCGCGCCCTTGACAAAATCATTCGCCAGTTTCAGGTCATTACCCCGCTCGGTATCTTCAAGGATTTTTAAAAGTTCATAGAAAAGATGCTCAAGCACCTTGTCGGATTTATTCGCTTTACGGAGCACTTCCGGATGAGTATAGATTTTTTCATAATTGAATTCCTTAAGCTGGTCCATTAAATCGAACACTTCCCCGCTCAGCTCGATTGCATCTTTTCCAACGCTGTTTTCGATGGCATCGTTGACAAAGCGGCCTATTATTTTTCCGTTGTCGGTCCCGAGTTTTCTTGCAATGCTTTGCGGTATTTCGGACTTTTTCACGAACCCCGCCTTTACACCGTCTTCAAGGTCCCGCCCCAGATACGCTATTCTGTCTACCATCCTCACGCAGCATCCTTCAAGCGTGGATGGATAATATGTTCGGTCGTTGATCCGGTCGAGGTTTGCGAGGTCCCTGGTGCGGTCGGGCACGATTCTGCGTTCGAATTTTTCTCCGCAATGGGTCACAATACCGTCACGCACTTCGTAGGTCAAATTGAGTCCCGCCCCGTAGTTGGTCAGTTTGTCGACTACTCTGAGGCCGTGGACCTCATGCATGAACCCGTGCTTATCGCCTTCCCGCTCGAGAAGTGCATTAAGCACGCGCTCTCCTGCATGGCCGAACGGCGGATGCCCCAGATCATGGCCCCGCGCAATCGCATTGATCAGGTCGATATTGAGGTTGAGACACCTGCCGATAACCGAAGCAATACTTGACACATGTAAAACATGTTCCATGCGCGTGCAGATATGATCGTCGTTGGGAGAAAGAAAAACCTGGGT
>WJKA01000075.1 GCA_014729375.1 Chitinivibrionales bacterium | reverse complement strand
TGCCATAATTTTCTGATTCAGGGTACCGACCGTGCCGCTCAGCGTAACCTCACCACCAAGGACCTCAACTTCAATCAGGGGGGCAACGGTATATGGATCAATTTCAAGCCGTCGCTCGATTTCCGCCTGAATTTCATGGTCAGGACGGCCTTTTTCAAAAGCGACCTCTATTTCGTTCCTGATTGTTTTTACCCCTTTTACTCCTTTTGTTACAGTCGAGGCAAGCCGTTTTTCCGTGTATGAATCAACCGTACCCGTCAATGTTACCGTCGCAGCATCAACCGAAACATCGATTTCAAACTGCTCGGTGGCAGGGTCCACGGCCAGTGCACTGATTACATCGCTGCGAATCCGGCTCTCGCTCCGTATTACCGGAAGAACATCGATCCCATTCACCACGCTTCGAACGCCTTTTATTGTTGTTGCAAGCTCTTCCGCCCGGTCCTTTTCCAGTATGTTAGCCACCGAACCGGTAAGCGTAACAATGCCGTCATTTGTCGACACGCTGATAAGATGCGCTGCAACGGTTTTGTCGAGCATGAGCGTATGCTCGACCGCTTCTGTTATTTCACTGTCGGCTATTTCCTTTTCAGCCGTTTCAGGTCCGGCAATCAGGGTTCCTGAAAAAAGGACCGAAGCCATACAGATCAGGAAAAATCTGAATTGTTTCGGCAATAATGAATGCAGCGGAATACATTGTTTCAATGTCATAGCTGTCTCCTTTCCAGGATTAAAGTGGGAACATTCTTCCGGCTGCACTGTAGTAATGCAAGTTGCATGCCAATGAAAGTGTATGTTCACTCCTGCACCCGGCGCTAAAAGGCCAGGCTTCCGTACTGGATATTTTTCTATGACGGTTTTAATCGGAACAGCTATAAACAGGCTTGTTTTTAGCCACACCGAAATTTGATAAGTGAAGGCGGGCGGTTTTAGGCGCTTTGTCAGTCACAAATACGTTTTTTGCGTAGATAATTTGTATAAGTCAATGAAAATTATTTCCATACTTTAATATTTGTTCTGCACAGCACTGATTCAATTAAATAATTTATTATTATACATCGTACTACTCTTGAGGCGATACTAACAAAAAGAAAAAGCACCTGTTTACACGGATTCGGGAAAGGTTACTGCAGAATGCAGGAAAAAGACCGGTATACAATTTTTTATTGGCTTTCATACAGTGTGCGATGTCGTATTTTCGCTGCGGCTTTCGTGCAGTGCGTGAAAGGGACAAGGGGGAAACGTGGTTGGCAAAGCTGGTAAAATTCCGGTAATTGATGATAAAAATCTGCTGGTATATATGCGCGAGATAGCGAAATACAGACCGCTCACCACGGCAGAGGAGGCGGAGCTTGCCAGGAAAATCAAGGCAGGGGATAGCACTGCCCTGCGAAGGCTGGTAAAATCGAACCTCCGGTTTGTCGTGAGTGTTGCGCGGACCTACGATCACCAGGGGCTTCCCCTGGCTGATTTGATTAACGAGGGTAATATCGGCCTGATCAAAGCTGCGCATAAATTTGACGACAAGAAAAATTTCAGGTTTATTTCCTATGCAGTGTGGTGGGTCCGGCAGGCCATATTGAAAGCCCTGGCAGATCAGTCCCGAACTGTTAAGCTTCCGGTCAATAAAGTCGGTCACTTGCAGAATGTCGACCGCGAGCGGTCCCGGCTTCAGCAGAAACTGCACCGGTTGCCGTCACGGGAGGAAATCGCAGAATCGCTTGGTTCGCGGGAGAATGCAGTATCGGACAGTCTTCGCCTGCTCGAAAAATCGCTGTCACTCGATTCGCCGCTTCCCCAAAATAACGACAAGCACTATATCGATTTTATTGAAGACAGTGTTGCTGAAAAGCCAGATGAAGGAATAGAGCAAGATTCCAATTTTCAGCGCATAGCAAATGCACTTCATATACTGCCGCTGCGCGAGCGCGAGATTCTCTGCATGTACTATGGGTTCGGGTATGATGTGACCTTTACTCTTGACGAAATCGGCCGGCGGCTTGATCTGACCCGCGAACGGGTCCGTCAATTGCGCGATAAAGCACTGGAACGTCTCCGTAATGATGAAACCATCGAGGGGCTCAGAGAGGTTGAGCTTTAGCCCACGTTCGACAGAAAAAATTTTTTTTCTTCGCCTGGTTTTGATCTCACGCTTTTTCAGGCATTTTATTCCACTGGAATTGCGGAAGTGCCAGTGTAGTGAAGACTTTTTGCAAAAAGTGGCGAAAAAACGCTTGAATCACCATTTTTTCACCCTAACTGTCGAACATGGTTAGGTATCCTTCATCTGTTCAACCGTCTGCTGAATATCATTCCCCGAGCCGTCACCTTCAAGGTCAAGCTTTGCAGAGAGGAATCCCATCAGGTCTTTTATGGTAATAATCCCTTTCAACGTGCCGTTGCCGCCGGTGACAATCATCCGGCTGTTGCCTGTTTTATGCATTCGTGCGAGTGCCTCGACTGCATCGATATCCGGTGTAAGCGTGTTTTTTTCCGAGCAGGAACGGGCGATTTCGCCGACGGCATGATTGTGCCAATCTTTCTGATCGATGCGTTTTATATCGGCTGTGGCTACGCATTGAACACCCTCGCCATGATCCACGACAGGGAACATTTTATGATGGTGCCGGTAGACATAGTCATAGACAAACCTGTCGACCGGAGTGTTTTTGTCAACCGTGACCGGATGATCGTTCATAAACCGTCCCACAGGTTCACCTTCCAGCGCACGACGCATTACCAGCCGGTGATATGACATGTGCGCGGCCTGGCGCACAAACAGACCCAGCACGATCCACCACATTCCGCTGATCAATGCGCCGGAAAAGAGACTGAAGATCCCCAGCACGATCAGAATGATTCCAAATACATTGCCGGTATATGATGCGATACGGGTTGCTGTGCGGATATCCTTTTTCCAGGTCCAGAGGGCTGCCCGTAAAACCCGTCCGCCGTCAAGCGGAAATGCCGGAAGCAGGTTAAATCCCGCAACAATAAGGTTGATGCTTCCGAGATATTGAAGCACACCGCGCGGGAATACGGGTATGGTCTCAGCCCCCTGAAGATAGAGCAGCAACAGAATTGTGCCGCCGAAAACAATGCTTGCCAGCGGCCCGGCAATTGCCATGACAAATTCGGCTTTTGCGCTCGGGGGTTCTTCGTCCATTTCAGCCACACCGCCGAAAATGAAAAGCGTTATACCTTTCATTGGCATGCCGAACTTGCGGGCGGCAAACGAATGGCAGAATTCATGCAGGATTATCGAGGCAAACAAGCCGATTGCTCCGGCTATGCCCATCAGCCAGTATGTTCCTCTTGTCAAATCCGCATAATAATGAGGAAACAGACCGGTTGCCAGCGACCAGGTGATCAGAAATGCAATTAGCAACCAGCTTATGTCAATCCGTACATCGAATCCGGACAAGCTGAACAGTTTAATC
>WJKA01000074.1 GCA_014729375.1 Chitinivibrionales bacterium | reverse complement strand
TTGCATTATCATGTATGCATGCTGCGTTCGCCTTATCGTTTGAGCCGCATTTTGAGCTGCCCGCAAACTCCGGTATGTACAATGTAAAAACCGATTTCGGTGCTGTGGGCGACGGGTCTGCCGATGACACCAAAGCATTGCAGGCGGCATTTCTGGGTGATTCAACAAAGATAAAAGGCGGTGTTCGTGCTGTCTATATACCGGCCGGGACGTACCTGGTCAAAGATTCGCTCTATTTCGGCGACAAGAAAAAGTGTATCTTTGGCGAAGGCCGCAATAAAGTTACAATCAAACTGGCCGACAACAGCCCCGGCTATGATGATGTCAGTAATCCCAGATATTTTATTAAAACATTCAACCCGCGTCAAGAAGAGATTTATCTGCGGGCCGATAACTTCTTTATCAATCTTCGTCATCTGACAATCGAGATCGGTAACAACAATCCCGGCGCAATTGCACTGGGCTACCACACCAACAATTCCGGTATAGTGTATGATATTGCGCTGAAATGTGCCGACGGCCAGGCGTATACCGGCCTGGACCTGACCCAGGTCTATCCCGGCCCGGGATTTGTAAAAGAGCTTCTTGTTGACGGGTTCCGTTATGGTATCAAGTGCGACCGCGATCATTTCAGCATGGCATTTGAAAATATTACTATCAACAATTCGTCGGTTTGCGGTTTTTACAACGACAGCCTGACCGTTGCGATCCGCAACCTTACAACCAGCAATTGCGCGCTTGCGGTCAGGAACGTATCGCGCTATGCGTTGATGACACTGGTGGATGCGAATCTAAGCGGCAGCGGCGCGACCGCAATAGAAAACGCCGACAGTGGTGCCATGCTGGCACGTGATATTTCAACCAGCGGTTACACCTCTGCTGTCATCAATTTTGACGGCACAACCAAATCCGGTCCTGATATTGCAGAATGGACCTCGCATCCGATTCTGTCTCTATTCAGCAGCCCGCAACAGAGCTTGCGCCTACGGATACGGGAAACGCCGGAACTGCGGTATGATGACTTGCAAAGCTGCAAAGTCATGCCGGCCACCGGCGATATCACCGACTCTATTCAGCAGGCTATCGATAGCGGCTACAGTACAATTTTCATTCCTCATGGCGAAGGGCGCACGGTCACAAAAACAATAATCGTTCGCAACAAACTGAAACGCGTCATGGGTCTTGGTAACGGCTATATCAAATACGAGCTCGATTCGGTCAGCCCGGGATGGCGTATTGAAGACGGGAACTCTGATGTTGTCATGTTTGAGCATGTGCACAGCGCCTATGGAAGCACGTACAGCTATACGTATGAGCACGCTTCGGCAAACAGAACACTGGTGTTACGCTCGGTTTCGGCAAGCTATCGCAACGTTGTCGACAGGACAAAACTGTTTATCGAAAGTTCTGCCGGTCAGCCGATTCATCTCAAGAACGCCCAGGCATGGGTTCGCGATATAAATACTGAGACTTATAACGACACTCATATTGTCAACTCTGGCAGCAACCTGTGGGTCCTGGGGCATAAAACTGAAAAGCACCAGTGCAACATCTTGACAAAAGATCATGGCAAAACTGAAGTGCTGGGTGGACAGTTTTACAAAAACAACCACCAATCGCAGCGGCATGCATATTTCATTCCCTGTTTCATTATTGACAATGCCTCGGCATCACTGTCATACCGGATTAAAATCTGGCAGGACCCGCCGCAAGCGGGTATCGCGCCGCGCGACAGCGCTTATTACAAAACGCATGTGTTGGAAATACGCGGCAGCGACACACGGGAGCTGCCCATGGAAGACACCTATAATAATCGGGTGCCGCTGTTTACGGGGTATGATGTCGCCGACAACATAACTGCACCCGTATTGCCGTGCGCAGGTATACCGCGATTTTCTGTCTCCACAACAGGCGGTTATGCGCGGCTGAAACTTGACAAGACAGAGACCGTGCGATTGCGGGTCTACAACCCCGGCGGCCGGGTGGTCTGGCACTCCGGCAAGCGGCAGCGGCTGCCTGCCGGAGAACATATTTTTCATCTGGGCCCCATTTCATCGGCAGGGGTCTGCGTTATAGTGTGCACAACCGGCCATGGGCAAATGACCGCGAAGGTGGTTTTGCCAAAAAAGTGAATTTGCGTATCACTACCCGCAAAGCTCCATTCAATAATTGATCGCCCGGTTGCCGGCATAGACCTGCGGCTCGGTAAGAATGGCATAATCAATTTGATTTTTGTGCTTTGGAAGTTTTGATAATTACTTATACATTACTTATGAATTGCAGGCGAAGTGTGCCGGTTTTTGTCAATGAAAAGCAAATCCGGCCCTGCGTTTTCCGGCGAGATCAAAAAAACGGGCATTTTTCAATTCAATCCATCATGGGCAGCATTAAAAACAGTATATTTGATACGCTTGTGTTGCGAAAAACGAGCCGGGAGGAACAATGAAAGCTGTTGGAACAGTAATACTTTCTTTAATGTTTTCCATTGCCGCACAAACACCGCCCACTGCATTCGCCGACGACACCTTGACTGTTCGCGCAATACTCGATGCCAACGGACTCGACACGGTTCCGGCCCTGACTGTTGTGGATACGGCCGGCGGGAGGGTGACGCGGCTGACCCTTTCCAGCCTGGAACTGACTACCCTGCCCGACACAATCGGCTCCCTGACTGCCCTTCGGGAACTGAACGTCCACAGCAATCGTCTCGACTCATTACCCGAAAGCATTGGTCGCCTCACCCAATTACGCGACCTTATTGCCGGAAGCAACAATATCACTTCGCTGCCCGAAAGTATCGGCGCGTGCGACTCGCTCTCTTTTATCTTTCTTGATCGCAACGATATCGATTCTTTACCATCAAGTATCGGCAACCTCGCGGTACTGGAACAGCTTCGTATCAATCACAACAACCTGCGTGAAATCACCCCGTCGCTGAAAGAGTGCGGCTCACTCCTGTTCCTCTACCTGGAACATAATTCACTTGAGACTTTTCCCGAAGTCGTCCTCGAACTTGACAGCCTGTATTCTCTTCACCTGGCGGGAAATAGTCTGGACAGTCTTCCCGAAGCTATTGCCACGCTGCCGAACCTCAGCGTCGTAACCCTTGCCGACAATAATTTCTGTGAGATCAGCGACAGCCTCGCCACCTGGCTGGAAACGCGCGCCGACTATTGGCGTCCATCGCAGGCATGTCCCGCGACCGCGGATTCAATCATCGTACGCGCGATCCTTGATTCAAACGGCCTGACCGATACGCGGGTCGAATTCGTGACCACAACAGTCATGGGCTCTGTTGTCGAAATGAATCTCTCGGATTTGCCGATAACGACCATTCCATCCTGTATCAGTCAACTGTTTTCGCTCGAAGTCCTTGAAATGTATGATTGCAGTCTGAGTGTTCTGCCCCCCCAGGTCGGCAGTGTGCGCGGCTTAAAGGAGCTGTATCTCGAAAACAATCAGCTTACTACCCTGCCCGGTGCGGTATGCAATCTGACCAATCTGGAAATTCTGTATATCACCAGCAATCAGCTTGAATCTTTTCCCGATGATATGGGAAACATGACGTCGCTGAAAGAAATTTACGCGGATGAAAACGCACTGGCCGCGCTTCCCTGGTCGCTGTTCATTATTGACAGCCTCGAATACGTCGATGTCACCAACAACGAACTGACCGACCTCCCGTCATCACTGCTGTCGAATTCCAGGGTTTTCCTTGGTATCGGCGGCAACCACCTCTGCGGTATTTCCGATACCCTTAATACGTATCTTCAAAATTCCCTTGGATGGTCATGGCAAAATGACCAGGAGTGTAATAACTTTGCCCGGGGCCCCGCAGCATCTTCCCCTGTCAACGGGAAGCTGATAATCGGCCCACAGATGAATACCGCCGGTACGCCGGTGCTGACAATACTGGGCAGGCTGGATGCCGGCGACCGGATACAACTCATCAGCACGATGGGTGAGGTTTACCGGAACTTTTCCCCTCAGCGGGGCCACGGCTTTCGTTATGTATTTCACCTCGGCAACATTGCGGCCGGCCCTTATGTTGTCCGCGTGCTGCGCGGCGCCACTTCCGTTGCACAGTCGCGTGTGCTTGTATGGTAGAAGCGCGCCCGCCCGCAGGGGGGGGCGTACTGATTACTTGATAGTAACGGTGACTTCCACGGTCTGCTCGATAGGCCGGGGATGCCCTTGCAGTTGAGCCGTAGTAGAATACCCCCAGGTTTCTGAGCTGCCGCTTTGCAGCGCGAGTTTGCCGAACCCGACAACCGACATTGCTATTGCACCGGAAAAATCATATTGACCACCGTCAACCCATCCTAATTCAGCGGAAAACCCCTGAACGGTCCCGCTCATCAGGCTCTTCGTGATTTTGTCTTCATCCGGATCAATTGAAATCTCGACGGTATCCAGTGTTGCCCGGCCGGAAACGACAATGGGAAACGGCAGGGGTGACTTGACACCGACAAAACGGAAATCCGCGTTGTAATCACGCAGGTCGGCCGTGGGCTGGGCCATGCCGCTGCCGGTGACATCATACGGCCATGCCATGTCAATGGTGTCGGAGCCCGGTTTGGGTGAGAGTGAAAAAGTGAAATCCGCATGGGTCCTGACCACCAGATCGATATCAGCCCAGGCCATGGTTACGACACGTCCCGTGACAGTGCCGCTGTAGGACAACTGAGCAGGTGTTGCCACCCGGAGGTCGACCGTGTCGGCGACCTCGACCGCGCTGCCGATATTTATGCCGCAGGCAGTATAGCGCGCGGCCACTGAAGGCGTTCCGTTGTTTTTTGCGGTGAACGTTACCGATGCCGCGCCGGAGTTGCCGGTGGGGGCATATGCTTTGTCAATTTCTCCCGGGCCGTCCAGGGAAAAAACAATATCCTGTTCCCGCATAAGGGAGTCACCGCAGGTGAGTGTTGCTGATATCGTACTCTTTTCGTCCCGTTTCACCGAGGTCGGGGATGCCGCGGCTTTGAGTTCGGGAGCACAGCAGTCGAGGTAAACTTTCACCCAGAGTTGAAATGCCCGTTCACCCCCACTGGTGGAATTCTTGCTGCCCTCCAGGTAATAAAACAGCTCCACATCACCGGTGGTGCCGATAAGATTATGCAGCGGATTGGTAAACACCAGGCCAAGATCGTGAATGAGATGAAAATCAATCCCCACGACCTTGTAGCAGGAATACGGCACCAGCGCAAATTCATAGGTTCGCTTATCTCCAACCGCAACGATGTTTTGCTGAAACCAGGTTTGATATGCATTGAATTGCTCCACCAGGGTATGCCCGGGGGAGCCATAGTTTTCGGTATAGCTGTCAAACACATTCCCCCCCATCTGAATAGTATAGAGCGAAAAATGTGTCACGCTCGCAGTGGCGGTAGCGCCCCCGGCATCGACCACGGCCCCGGGTTCAATGAGCTGCCATGCCGAAAGAGAGTCGTTGAAATAAAACAGCGGCACCGTATCCCCCGGAGGTACGGTGCGAGCCAGCGGAATGGTCAATGCCACCGGCTTGAGAAATTCCAGACCGTGCGGTTGCACATTGACCCCGCCGCCATATTCCAGAAAAAACGGTCCCGCAACAGGCAGGTCGGCGGCTGTATTAACCGGATCAATCGTTATTTTTTCCGAGCTTTGCAGCGCGCCCTCCGGAATGGTAACCTTCGCACCGTCAGCGCCGGTGATTGTGGTCGGGGCGCCTGGTGACTGACCGGGGTCGACAGGATTGGAATCATCCTTGCAGCCATGGGTAAGCAGGACGGCAATTGCAACTGCAAAAACAATAGTACGCTGATGCATGATTACTGCCTCCGGAACAGGGTGCTGGCATAATGACATCATTAATATAAATCATTAAGGGACTTGTCACCCTGGAACGGGCGGTGAATCTACTGCAGCATTTTGATACGCTCGAGCGTGTCTTTCCACCAACAAGGTATGCAGTCACTCTGGCATTCGTTTGGATTGCAGAACCCATCTATGTCTTTTTTGCGTTGATAATTGCAATCGGAGTACCCTGAGGCTCCGTTATCAGGATTGGAACGATTCCTTCTGGAGCGCACCAACTGAAGTTGCTTAAGACATGCAAATGCCTGTTGATAATGATGATGTGCTGCTTTTTGCGATTTTGAATCGTCTTTATCACCGCCATAGTAAAGAGAACCGAAGTGTCTTTCTATTTCAGACATTTTCTCATAAAATTTCATTTTACCGTGATTGCTTATGTGCTCGTCAAGGTCATTAATCTTCACATCACGAATACCGGTGCCGGTGATCAATATTTTGTTTGTATCCAATTTATGGTGGACATTTTTTCCTGTATTCGACCCCTTGTCCTCCTTCAGTTCGACATGCACTTTGCCATTTTTTACTTCTTTAATATGGATACTTTTGAAATGCCGCTTACAATTGCCAATGTTGAATGAAACCAGGGCGTTATCGATATATTTGAGAAGAGTTCTTATGCGAGCTTCTTCATAGGCATCATGGGCTTCATCATATTTATCTCGCCCTTTCATCGAATGTCGTTTTTTGTGATAAAGCAACCACAACTCATGCTTAATGAATCCAAGCGTGTGCTTGACCAGATACGGGTTCCCAATGCTGTTGAGCGAATCTCCGATTTCCCTTTCCGCATCCTCAAGTTGCAGGATCAGTTCATCTTTCTGGCCATTTCCCAGCAATTCCTGAAGTTCTTCTCGATTGGAGACTGAATCCTCTTCGAGTAAATTATGCAGGGCAGCAAGTTCCGCTAATGTATGCCCTTTAGCAATATATCCCCAGAAAAATCCATCTCGTTTGTTGGCTCTTTTAATTGAGCGGCTATGGAAGCTGATTGCCTCGATCAACAGTTCATGGCAACGCTTGAAATCCTTTTCGAACCGGGCTCTCAGGGCAAGCCGTCGCAGGCAAACACCAAGAAAATTGTTACTTCGGGCAGACTCAGGATTTCGGCAAACCGCTTCTCGAAGGTGCTGTTCAGCTTGCGAATCGTCGTACAGACGATAATAGCATCGCCCAAGATACATTCGACCAGGTATAAAAGAATCATCAACAAATAGCGCTTTGTTATACAGATCAATAGCCTTTGCATAGTTCTCTTTATCAAAGTAGTGGTGGGCCATATCCAGTATAAGCCAGAAGTTGCTCAGGTTGGAGGCAACGGCATTATTAAACAGTCGTTCAGCTTTTTTAATAATATGGTCACCGCTGTGGCTATTTCCCAAAATTGAATCCAGATAATCCTCTTCGAGCTTTAGAATCATATCAGTTTCTTCAACGTGGCCGGCACATTTCAATTCGTAAACCGGTATTGGTTCAATAAATCCTTTTAATTCAACGTGCCGCGGCTTTGTAAATGCTATCTGGAATCGTTCGACTACCAGGTTATAGATCATTTGACCAACAAAAATGCGGGAAAATGTTCCAGTTCGGCTCTGGCCTTCAATACGCTTAGTCAGGTTTATAATGTAGCCTTCAGGAGACCTTACCTCTTCGATTGCAAAATTGTTTTCTCCAATTTTTTTGAGACGAGGGTGTTTGCCGACATGTACATCGCCGAAATTTATGCCTATACCCACGCCGATCGGCTCCTGACGGGAAGAAATGCGATTACAATTCACCTTGCTGAGCAGCCAGAATCGCTTTATGTCCAGAGCCGCAGAGATTACTATGCTGCATAGCTGGCCCAGTTGCTTTTCGTTGTCTGCTCCTGGATATGCATATCCTGAGTCAAGTTCCGAAATGTCTGATTTGTTTTGGTAATATTCTGGCAGGTATGATATCAAAAATACTTCATCGCCTTTAACATCAGCTTCGCTCTGTGCCCCTATATTTTTCAGCTTGGCGATTTTGTCGTGCAGAACTCTGCTCGTAATCCGCTGGAACTCGAAAACTACTTTGCTATAGTCAATCAGGTCGAGCGTGTTGGCCAGTACCGAAGAACCGATTATGTCAACAAACATCGTAACCGCAGGAGCACGTAATTCTCTGGCATTTGCATCCACTTCATGAGAAGGTAGTGCAGAAGAATCCTTTTCGTGCGTTGTTGTTTTTTTGCTCATACCTGCCAGTTCCTCCGTTTGCTTACGTTCATAACTTCAAGAGGCTCATGGTACTATAATAAGACTTGCTCCTGCGAGTCCCCACATAATAGTGAAGAAAAAAGCTTTTTGCTGTCGCAAGATCTTCATTGAAAAGATATATGCCAGTTTCATTCTTTCAAAGCAGAGAATCTGGAGTATATCAATTCGCTTTTTAGGGACGGTTTTCATATACTCTTCTACCCCAATCGAAGATGACAATGAAGGCCTGTCAATCAGCAGGTCGAGGATATTTGGAGAAAAAAGTTCTCCAGGAAAAAATTGCGTGAGCGTAGTTTTCTTCCACCCTTTGATATGTCGAGAGGGGTCGGAGATAGCGGATATACCGCTAAAAGTACATAAAATACCGAGAAACCAAAAAACCAGAAAGATAAGTACCGGCAGCAGTTGCCATGGGATTTGGTTTGTTGCAAGCTGGTGAGCAGCTGTTTCGAACCTCAACTCAAAAAAAATTATGAGATCATCGATCCTGGCTAGCGGAGCAACCTGAAAAACAGCGAGAAATTTCAGTTTCCCATCGACAACTCCTATACTTCCCTGCACATCGTTGATTGATTGTGAAATAAGTCGAAGCTGTTCTTCACCGGGTTCGCTATTTTGAGGGCGTATCTCCGCTTCGCCCCAGTCCTCTGGGAAACTTCGTATTGTAAGATTATGGAGGAATGTTTTCGCCAGGTTAAGCATTAATGAGACCTCCTGCGATAAAACCTGTCTAGGCCCGGTCTTACTTGTACGGGGGTAAAGAAGTCCGCCACACCGATAGATCAAAAGGCAGAGCACATAGCAAAAAATAGAAACTCGATCATAATAGAGTCAACTAGCATTTATATGTAAATGTTTCTTGACCTAATATAGATATGTTCTTTTGCAAACCATAGCAGTAGATTTTTACATATATATGATTATTATATATACCGGTTTATACAAAAGGTGATAACAAATATTGCTGGAATTTAAAACCATTATTCATTAAGTATCTGCACTGTTCAAATTATATACAATCATTGTACCTGCTCAGGTTCCTATGGACAATATAAACCGGCACCCAGCCGTAATCTTGCCTTAAACAAGCTGGATTTCGGGGCCTGCCCCGGAGGACCAGAATCCCAGGTTCCTCGGAATGAGGAACCCGGCCCACCTGAGTAGTTACCAATCATTATTTGCATGCAAAAAAAGAGTCTCGAAACTGAAAATGTTTATTGCCGATTAATCGCAGGTTTTGGGTGCATTTAAAAAAACAACAACAGGAGGTTAATAGTATATCGGAATGCTTTGTGCGCCCGGCTCCCGGGAATGCCGTTCATATTGGACTGTAGCGAAGTAGAGGTTGTCTGCTGTGGCACAATGATCAATAAAAAAGACCTCCCACATTTATCTCGGGAGGCCTTATCTCGTGTCTGCAGAGCTTGATACTCTGTCTGAATTTCTGTTTTTCCCGGAGTATTTACACCGGTTGCAGATCAAAGGGCGAAATATATTCTCCTTTTTCAGATTTCAGCTTTTCGAGACGCCGGCGCTGCGCGGCCATCTCATCCTTCATGGCCTGCGGCGTGTCATTGACCGTCGCGTAAACATCCTCCATCCTGTCAAGCTTGGCAAGGCATTCGGGAATACGAACGGTAAACTGATCGATATAGTCCTGTTTTGAATACTCATTATCGAGTACTTGTTTGAACAGTGGCTTGAGGTCTTTGTATTCAGGTATCAGGCCATATCCGGCATCGAGTGCGGCGACATCATTATGCGCCCTGAGTTCCATCCATTTAACCCAGACTGCTTTGTCCCGTTTCCCGTTGAGATAACTGCCGTCCTTTTTCAAAAAATAGTTTGTACCGAATACTTTGGGCCGCTGGATATCTGCGGCAAATTTGAGATTGTTGTTGATATACTGTCCTACCGACATGGAGAGAAAGTCCATGTTGGACATGACGTTCCACACGCGTACGCCTTCTTTGCCAATGGTTGCTGATGTGGTTTCAGATTCGAGCATTGCGCCCATGGTACAGATTCCGTGCTCCCAACTGTATGCTTCACGAACCGGCACCGAGGTATCGCTGTCGCGGCCGCCGTAAATAATTCCGCTCACCGGGAGTCCTTTCGGATTGTCCCAGTCGGGATCGGCATTTTTCAAATCGCTCATCTGGACCGTATACCGGGCATTTTTATGGCTCGGTGTGGTCGGACGGCCGTCGGGACCGGTCATCCCCTCTTTCCACTCACCGCAGTAGTTGATACCTTCGGATGGTATCTCTTCATCCATGCCCAGCCAGTACGGCTTTCTGTCTTTAACCAGCACATTACTGAAAATGACTTCATGAGGACTGGTAAGCAGCTCATAAATTACCGGATCGTCCTTGGCATTGACGTCGGTGATAATGCCGAAAATGCCGTTTTCCACATTGGCCGCCCTGAACTGGCCGTCAATCACCCGGAAATACGCAAGATCGTCACCGACAATATTTTCTCCGGGGATCATGGCGGTTGACGTCTTGCCGCAGGCACTGGGGAATGCACCGCAGAAATAGGTTTTTCTTCCATTCGGGCCGTTGCTGCGCATAATAAACATGTGCTCGGCCAGCCAGCCCTCCCGGTCGGCTTTCCGGATCGCCAGCCTGAGGGAAAGCTTTTTAAGCCCGACCGTGTTCCCGGCATATTGCGTGTTCACACTCAGTACCGTGTTTCGGGTATAATCCATATACACACGGTTAAGCTCGTAGTTCTTGGAAGTCATCCGCTCATCTACCTCTCCGGTCGCATGCCGATATTTAAAAAATTCCGCGCCCGCGGGAAGGTCCTTGAAAGCCTCGTAGCCTCTGCGATAAAGAAGGTCTTCGCTGTGGGCAACATAGGCCGAGTCGGTTATTTGAAGGCAGGGGATTGCAAAAATCGTATCAGTGGGCCCCAGGCAGAAAAACCGGACAAGCATCCGGCGTCTGTGATACGCACCCCGCTGCAGTTCTTCCATCTCTTTAATCCCTTCATCCCGGGGCATCTGATTAAGCTTGGAATCCATGGTTTCACCGTCGGGAACAAGATATTTTGTCACCTCTTTTTTTCTTGCCTGATCGAAGTAGCCGTCAAAATGGACTGTGTGCCCCTCGATCGCCAGCGGGGTCTCCTCTTTGTTGTCAATTGCCAGCCGGCGGATATACGCCACATCATCGTCGGAGTCGTCAGCTACGAACACCGACTCAGGTTCGCACAATTCAATGGCATGAGCAATAAATTCCATGGCTTCATCATTATCGATTGCCGCAAGCTTGGCAAAACATTCATCACTCATTTTTCCTTTGAACAGAGTTTCATATTTTTCGTTCATTACAGTACTCCTTTTCAGTTAATGACACCGGACGGTTCAAATGCTTGATGGTGGAACGCTGCTCGTTAAAAAAATTGACCAGAGAAATACCCGATCGGTAATTCTGTGGCCATCACTTCCGCCGGCGACCCGGTTTGCACCGCTTCGAGCGAACTTGATTTGAAATTTTGTCCAATCCTTAACCGGCAGGTGGGTGAACTGCCCTTCAAGTATTGGAAAACCGTATAAAAATGATTTCAGCCCGACCTCCTGCACAAGGGAAAATGAGAATATTTATAAATTGAGCGCCAATCGGCTTAACCGGTGACCGGTGCTGCCTGCCGACAGCGCCGGGTATATAATATGTATTCGCCTGAAACGCACCCGCGCTGAATTATTTTACACGTACATGGATACAAAACAGACAAGAAGCGGTCCCAGACGTCTGACGGTACTCGGTGTCGATTATACCCATTGCACAGCAGACAACGGTGATGATATTTATAGTACGAAATTTGGTGAGCCGTATATACATAATTTTCTTTCCCGCGCCTGGTATGAAAACCGGCGCACGTACTATCGCTGGGAAAAGCTCAGTGGTACCGGTGAAGTTTACCGAATTCATACGAGACCAACATGGAATATTGATATTGTGGTTAAATATTCGCGTATCGGCCAGGAGGTCCCGGGACTGGACCCTGAGATATACGATGAATTCATTAACGCTGAATTTAACAGCCCGTTTGAAGAATTTGCGCTGCTGATGGAAATGCGGAACACCCGGTATGAATCACCGGGGACCATACGGACCCATAAGCCGCTTGCAGTTTACGTTCCGGAAACCAGAATAGACCCTCAGCGCTGTGGCCGCAAAGGATATATATTCAGGCCCAAAGCAAAAAAAGCGGGCATTGAACTTGACCTCAGCAAAAATTATATCCTTGTGTATGAATGGGTAAAAGGCAGCAATGCTGCCGAAGCATCGGCAGCAATTGATATGAACAGCCGGGACCTTGAAAAAGTAACTGTTGCGGTGGAAAAAGACCTTATGAAAAAAGGATTCATGGACCACGACAGAAAACCTCACCATATTATCGTGCGCACCACGCCGGAGAAATCCCTGGTCAGAGACAGGCAGGGAAAACTCCTGTATGCCTACATTGATTTTGAGAGACTGAGCCGGACGCCACAGAGAGAGCAATCGATGAAGCAGTTCCGGAGATCAGAGTATCTGAGGCGCCAGCGGGACAGGTTTCATCAAACCAGCCCTCATGATTTTCCGCCCCACCTCAACCAGGTCAGCATTATGGGGGTTGATTATGTATACGGAAAAGTTGAAACCACCGGGGGTGCGCTCTGGGTTGTCGGCAAAGACCCGATGCTCTTTGATTATTTTCTTCCTGAGCGATGGAGACAGACACCGCGTAAAAAACTTTCTCAACGGCGTCAGCTTTACTATACGACCACCAAAGACAATATTCATCTGGTATGGGGCGTTTCACGGGTAGGGGAAAAGCCGGACATTTGCGGTTTTGACGAACAGGGAAAAAAGATTCTGGAGCACGGTTTTAACAGCCCGTTTGAAGAGTTTTCTCTGGCAATGGAGCTCGGCAAAAAAGGATTTCCGACTATTTATCCACGGGCAATCTACCGTACCGGCGAACAAATCTCCGCATCGCCGTATATTGACGATGACAGACCATACCGAACACATGAAGACATCATTATGCCGGATTCCCGGCCAGCCCTGATGCAGAATTTCGAATATATCATTATCTGGGGATACTATAACGGCCCGGATGAACTTCTGGCAATACGTGACGGCGAATATTATATCGGTATAAATCTCATTCATGCCCGGAGAGACGGCATTGTTTCAGAACAGGAATTTGAGCGCCTGCTTGAGGATGAACAGGCAAAGTTGCGCGATGCGGGTATTGAAGACCTGAACCTTCACGCGGAACACTTCATGATATCGTTTGATCCCCGGGGAAAGATCGTGAAAAATTCCGACGGCAATCCTGAGTTGCGCGTATGTAATTTCGAATTGCTGGGCCGTGTCTGAAAAACGCGTGTCCGGACGGCTCTCCGTTTTTACCGGTTCGGAGGTAATTTTTACTTGAGTCACGTATGTCGGAGATGAGAACATTTTATCAGGTTTTTACATTAACCCTGTTCAATCCGCCCACCTGAGATCCCGCAATATCCAGCAGCATTTCATGCAACGATATATTTTTATGTATTGGCTTTGTCTGTCGATATACCAATTCTGTGCGGCTTATGCGCCGTATTCCCTTTTAAATCAGCGAGTTTCGCTATGATCCGGAACGGCAGAGTCAGTTCTCCGGAACTATTCACCAATGCTTATTACAACGAGGGGGCATGATGACAATACAACCGGCATTTATGGGAACTGCAATCGGTTCTGTGCCATTTTCCGATCCTGATTGGGCTGTTTCAATTGCGCTGGAGTCGGTACCGGATGCACCGTTCTGGCCACAACTGCCCAGGCTCGGGCTGAACGAACAGATGGAAATCCAGTATTCAGAGGGTATCCCGCGTGCAACAATTGATCCTGAAAAGGGACGAATGTATTTCGACACTTCCGGTGATTACTCGGAGCAGTTCGGCGAATTCTACGAGCAGTACATGCTGGCCATGGATCCTGATGACGGCAATGGGGATTGTTCTGCAATGGCAATTTCCGAAGACTACTCCAAAGGCATATATGCACTGGAAAAACGCCTGCAAACCATGGACAAAAAGCCTCGTTTTGTGAAAGTCCAGACAACCGGACCGTGCAGCTTTGCTCTGACGCTGGTTGATGAAAACAAACGTGCTATCTACTATAATGAAGAGTTCAGAGATGTCATAATCAAGGCGCTGTCCATGAAATGTCGGTGGCAGATTCAGAAATTTGCTCCATATGCAGATAAGGTGATCTGCTTTATCGATGAACCGATTCTCTCTGCATTCGGCAGCTCAACCTATGTTTCGGTGAAACGGCAAGATGTTGTTGAGCACCTTCATGAAGTTATCGAGTCCGTACATGCAGAGAATGCTCTTGCAGGAATTCACTGCTGTGGCAATACCGAGTGGAGTATTTGTATTGATGCCGGTGTTGATATTGTAAATTTTGATGCATATGAATACGGTGAAACGATTGCCATGTATCCTGATGCAGTCAAGTCGCATCTTGAAAAAGGCGGTATGCTGGCATGGGGTGTTGTGCCGACTTCACCGGAAATTCGCGACCACACGCCGGATTCAATGGTTGAACAACTGGAAAAAGGCATGGGCAATCTGGCTGCAAAGGGGATTGATAAGGAGCTTCTTGCGAAACAGGCATTTATTACTCCTTCGTGCGGCACCGGTTCAATGGAGCCGGCCGATGCTGAAGCGGTATTTTCCATGCTTGCCGGGCTTCCCGGAATACTGAAAGAGAAATACGGATTTTGAAGATCGCGATATCAGGAAAAGGCGGTGTCGGTA
>WJKA01000073.1 GCA_014729375.1 Chitinivibrionales bacterium | reverse complement strand
TTTCAGGCCTGGCACGGGTCAATGGCTATAAACGCAAAACAGGTATTTATAATGTCAATAAGCTGCAGGATGTTGACCGGGTGGTGAAAGAACTCGGGGGTGCGAAAGCTGAAGCGCGGCAGGCTGGAAACCCCGACGTATAGTATAGGCAGCATCCAGCGACCGGAAAACCGTATGTTCTTTCCTGTGAGTAGGAGGAATTGGCGCCTCCACCTTCGATTGCAGGCTTAAGCCTTTGTCTTCAACTTGAGCCTGTGCAGAGAGCTTCGGCTTCATTAATCGGCTCTACAAGGCGGCGTGAAAAGTTGGAGTAGTGGGGAAAGATTACGACGCGTCGTTTTTCAAACGTGTACTTCCCGATTTTCATCGAGACAGGCGTGCGCCCGTTCTTCCTCAACTCACCGGTGGGGGGAAAAAACGTTCCAGTCTGGAAAAAAGCGATTTGTCTCCTTTCAGCTGAATTGAACGGTTCAGCAACGCATCTTTCATGCTGATCTGGCGCATAAATGCACGTGCCCAGACATCGGTGGGACAAATTACCTGCAAATCCGGATTCTCCTTTTCGGTTTCTTCAAGGGTGCAAGACCCCCGGTTGACTGAGATTGCGAAATGAAGGTCTTTATCAGGAAAATCGAATTGAAGGACTGCTTTGAGCTTTGAGGTTGCAACCGAATCGATACTTCGTGCCATTTCATGCATCAGGATGCGGACATCACCGGTAACATGCTCCTGGAGCTTTGCCATATCCGCGGCATCTTTGCCAAGTTCAAAAGCATGTTCCCAGAAAATATTGGAATATTTCTGGAAATGAAACATATCGATTGCCAGGGGGATCGAAACATTCTGAATTGTCGGTTCGGATATGCTCCCGTTCCGTGCAATTTCATTTCCTGCCTGAATAAATGCATTTTCCACGGTTTTTACTGTTTTTGGTTTGGCAAGAGCAAATTGCAGTAGATATGATTCGGGCCGAATCAGTTGACCGGCCAGGTGCATGCTCATGCCGTCGGCAATAAGCTCAAACGTTTTTTTCAGTGGATTGAAATTATCCATTTTTTTAAAAGCACCGGTTATTATTGTAACCAGTTTCTTGTGGTCCCACTGTTGTGGAAATCGGACTTTATTTCGCACCAGCCGGCGTTCCGTGATTTCAAATCCATGTCTGGTTACTGGAAGCGTTCGTTCAAAAAACGTTTTCATCGCACTGCTCATGGAATAGTAATACAAAGGCGTCGCGCAGACAAGAATGTCAGCGGCGTACATTCGCTCCAGAATTGATGGCATATCATCGTCGAATATGCATTTACCGGGAGTAATTGTCCAGCAGGTGTAGCAGCCTGAGCATCGGTTGATGTTTGACGAAGGCAGATCAAGCTGGTCGATGGAAGCGCCCCCTTTGCGGGCGCCCTCCACAAACAGATCGGTAATGCGCTGTGTATGACCGTTTTTGCGTGGATTTCCTCTGAGAATAAGAATATTCATAATTCATCATCTACCATTGCTAATGTTAAGGTACCTTTTGCGATCAGTTTCTTTCCTGCTGCAGCTTCGGCCGAATAGGTAAAAAGGTTGCCGTAGGATTTCTCACTGTAACCTTTCATTGTAAGGCATTCTCCGGGATATGCCGGTGCAATAAATTTCATGTTTGCGGCGGCGAGAAAAAATATTTCAGGTTCTTTGTCCGGGCTTTCATCGTGGAGCTTTTTGCTCAGTCCCCATAGAAGCCCGCAGGTTTGAGCAAGAGCATCGGTAACAAGCACGCCGGGCATAATCGGTTTGCCGGGGAAATGACCGGTAAAGTACGGTTCATGGGCCTGTATGTCCCGCTCGGCAATGATATTTTTGTCGGGGACAAGTTTCCGGACGCGGTCGACAAACAGAAACGGCGGGCGGTGCGGCAGTATTGACAAGATGTCATCTCTTTTCCATGATGATTTCGATTTCATTGCATGTCTTTCCTTGTTTGCCAGACAGTTCCTTTGTCAAGTTCTTTCACGTGGCCTGCCATAACGGTCCGGCACCGGGTGTTCAGTTCTCCGGGGGTTTCATCTCTGCGCGGATACACGGGCGCACAGCACCGTATGGTAAAATCAAACCGGTGGGAAGGGACAATGGAGCCTTGCCGTTTTGCCATGAACGGCAGAGTTGAATGAATTATTACGGGAATAACCGGGACATGTGATTCGATCGCGATTTTAAATGGAATGTCTTTAAATTCACGCAACCGGCCGGTTTTTGACCGTGTCCCTTCGGGGAATACAACGATATTTTTCCCTTTTTCAATTACCTGCTTTGCTTTCTCAAGCGCCTTTCCGAGTGATCCGAGCGAGCGGGGGTTGATATCAATGAAGTCGAGGTGCTTTACAAAACTAGAAAAAACAGGGAGGCGTGCGTAGCGTGTTTTTATCAGCGCCGCTGTATCCCTGAGCTTTCCAAGCAAAAAAAGTGCATCAATGCGACTTCGATGATTGGCGATAAACACTGCCGGACATGCAGCCCGGGCCGTGTCAAATCCTGATATTTCCACTATCCGGTAAACGCCGATCCCGGGGAGATAGTACCTTGTTAAGAAAGCAAGATAGCGGTGGAATAGTGCAGTGATAAATCTTTTTTGCACTGGGGGGGCGAAAAAGAGGAGGAAGTACAGGGGCATAACAAAAATCAGAAAAAAGATATTTGATACGAAATAACCGCCATATCCTGCAACAGAAACAAGGTATCGGCTCAAGGGTTTTGTATGGTCCATCGGGGATTTTTATCATGTCATTAATTAAAACAGCTTTAAAAATAGCGAAAATTCCGGATTAAGGCAAATTATGGTGGTAATCAGTGCTGTCCAAAATAAATTGAAATATCGAAAATAACTGACATTGCAGTGAATATAGC
>WJKA01000072.1 GCA_014729375.1 Chitinivibrionales bacterium | reverse complement strand
GCCTCAGAGAGCATGCGCGATGGCCACGATAAAAAGCAATGCCTTTTCAGCAAAAGCCATGAAGAGATCCATCTTCACACTTTTTTTATTGGTGTGTATCAGTTGCCGGGTTTTTGCCGGCAGGATAACCGGTGATGTCCGGAGCTCTCAAACCGGCAAGCCGCTTGCCGGGGCGCATGTCTCCATCAGGAAAATTGACACTACGATAATTACCGACAGTCTCGGAGGTTTCGTGTCCGGTGAGCTGCGCCCCGGGAGCTACACGCTGTTTATTTCCAAGACAGGATATGAGATGCTTGCGCGCACCGATGTGTATGTTGCGGGCAAAGGGGACAAGCGGGTTGATATCGAGCTGGCGCCTGCAATCCGGCAGCTTGACAAGATAACCATTCGCGGCACGTCATTCCGCAAAGCGCCCGATATGGCGTCATCGACCAAGCTGATGAATCTCGATGAAATCCTCCGCGCGCCCGGGGCACTGGCCGACGTGCAACGGGCAGTCCAGAACCTTCCCAGCGTAGCATCAGGCGGCGATAATGTCAATGAGGTCGTTGTGCGGGGAGGCGTACCCGGCGAAAATCTCTTCATTATGGATAACATTGAAATCCCGAATCCAAACCACTTTGCCGATCAGGGCTCCGGCGGCGGCGTTGTTTCCCTGATCAATCCCCTGCTGGTGCAAGGGCTGACATTCAACGCCGGAGCGCCGCCCGCGCAATACGGCGGTAAAGCATCATCGGTAATGGATGTCACTTTGCGGGACGGCAATAAAAAAATGGTCCTCGGCGGTGTCGACCTGGGTATCGGTGGCGCGGGATTTCATGCTGAAGGCCCTTTGTGGAAAAATGCAACATTCATGGCATCGGGAAGTAAAAGCTTTCTGGATTTAATATCATATTTCGCACCATCCACCGCAGTGCCCTCGTACTGGGGCGCACAAACAAAACTTACCCAGCGACTGGGCAACCATAAAATAAACCTGAACGGCATTTTCGGTGACAACAACATCACTATTGACAATGCGGGCAAAGAAATCGGCACGCGGGGAGAAATTATCAAAGCCGGTGGATATGTATATGCCGCCGGCGCAACCATGAAAAGCTTCTGGGGAGAAAACCTGTCTACGGTAACAACCATTTCTGGTACCGGAAACAGTTTCGAACGACGTGAGTACACTCCTCTCAGTTCGGGAGAAATACAGTATTTCAGAAATACTTCCACCGAACAGCAGCAAACCCTCAAAACCCGGATCGGACTCGATGTCACGGCAAATTCACATGTTCTGGCCGGTGGCAACGTGCAGCGCGCTGATTTTGATATTGACATCCGTGACAAAGCCGACACACTGCTAAAATACGACACGCTTTCGCCCGGTGATTCCGGTACAATTGTTGCAGACCCGGAAATTCATACAACACCCCTGCCGCGCAGGGACCACCAGACCGGATATAAATACGGCGCATTTCTCTCAGGTATACTCACGCCATTGAACCGGCTCAAGCTTGTTCCCGGGGCCCGTGTCGACGGATTTGATTACAACAAATCGGTTACCGTGGATCCGCGTTTCAGCGCGGTCCTGTCACTAACGCCGGAACTTGATCTTACCGCGGCATTCGGTATTCAGCACCAGCAGCCCGACTATGTCGACCTCGTTATCAGTCCGGAAAATTCGGCACTCAGGCCCAAGCAGGCAATCACCGGTATCGGCGGCGCCGAATATGTGTTCACCGGGCTTCATATCAAATGCATGCTCGAGGGATATTACAAGCAGTATAATCATCTACCGGTCGATTCGTCACTGCTTGAGGGAAACACGGAAATATCCCGGTACAACCAGGGCCGCGCCCTTGTTTCGGACGGTGAAGGCAAAAGTTATGGATTCGAACTTTTTGCGCAGAAAAAATTGACAAAACACCTTTCAGGTTCGGCGGCCTATTCATATTCGCAATCGTGGTATAAAGACCTGCGACCGGGCAAAGGTGACGCCTGGTACCCGGCCGATTTTGATTTCAGGAACGGCCTTACTCTGACCGGCGGCCTCAAATTCGAACTGCTGTCCAAAGACTGGTACAAAACGCTCCATGAACAGCTCTGGTTCAGGCTGTTCTCGGCCCTCATGCCGATCGCCGACAGAATGGAATTTTCATGTAAATGGCGATATCTCGGGGGACGCCCCTATACCCCTCACACGTATCGTAAAGTAAACAAAATATGGGTGATCAAACCCGATGCAAAGCTCAACAGCGAACGCTATCCGGCATACCACAGCCTCGATTTCCGGTTCGAAAGACGGTTTGGCTTTGGTTTTCTCCATATGATTTACTATATTGATTTACAAAACGTCTATAACCGGGAAAATATCTGGCAGTATCTGTATGTTGACGGCAATGAAACCAGAAAAAAGATATATCAACTTCCCTTTTTTCCGTCAGGAGGACTGATCATTGGTTTTTAGACCCGAACTTTCATGGGAATTTCTTTCATCCGATGAAATCAATGCGCGCACACTTCGCGCGCTCAGGAACCACGTGCGGCATCTGAAAGAGGTTTCTCCCCATTACAAAGAGCGGCTCAAAGATGTTGCGCCTGATGACATCGGTTCATTTGAGCATTTTCAGCAACTCCCCTTGACCGGAAAAAAGGAGCTTGTCAGCCGGACAGACACATTCCTGGGTGTTTCCGAAGAACATATTGTCGAAACGGTCGTTACCAGCGGCTCAACAGGCAGGCCGCTGATTTTTTCACTGACTGCTTCCGACCTCGACCGCCTGGCATACAACGAAGCGCTCTGTTTTCACGGTGCAGGGGTGTCCCCTGCAGACCGCGCACAGATATTCGTTTCACTCGACCGGCTGTTTATCGCTGGCATTGCCTATTACCGCGGACTGACCCTGCTGGGGACCAACACCGCACGAATCGGCGTACTCCCCCCGGACATGCAGCTCCATTATCTGGAAACACTCAAGCCGAGTGTCATTGTGGGCGTTCCGTCATTTCTCCGCAAGCTGGCAGCGGAGCTGGACGACCGCAATTTCGATACGCGGAATTCCAGTATTACGCGGCTGATCTGCATCGGTGAAAGCATTCGCACGCAGGACATGCAGCTTAACGCATTAGGAAAAAGCCTCGAGGAGACCTATCGCTCACAGGTTTTCTCCACATACGGCAACACCGAGCTTTCAATTGCGTATTGCGAATGCACCGCCCAGTGCGGCGGACATGCACATCCTGAGCTGATTTATACCGAAATTGTCGATGAAAACGGAAATGTCGTGCCCGACGGCACGCCGGGAGAACTCGTGGCCACCTCGCTGGGTGTTGAAGGAATCCCGCTTCTTCGCTACAAAACAGGCGACATTACTTTCCGGATGAGTGATGCGTGCGCGTGCGGAAGAAATGCCTGCAGAATCGGCCCGATTCTTGCCCGTAAAGCTCAAATGATTAAAATAAAAGGCACAAGCGTATATCCGTCGGTACTAACCAATGTTCTTGATGAATTCGATGAAATCGACGATTTTTGTATTGTGCTTGAAGGCGATGCATCGAGTGAAGACCAGATTAAAATACACGCTGCACTTGCGCCGGAAATGACATCCGTTATATCCGAACGGCTCAGGGCACGGGCACGGGTGAGCCTGCCGATCCTGGTCTCGAACGCGGCAACAATCCAGTCTATGCGGGGTGAAAGCCGGAAAAAGGTCCGGATCATCGACAAAAGAAAGCAGCCGACCCGATAACCCTATGCAGCGGTTTTCAACACCAGATCATAACCGGATAGAGGCTGATTCGCCGCCCCCCGGTATAATGGACCATCCCCGGAAATCACCCGCAGCCGTTGCCCTTATCCCCGCCCGTAACAACGGTGCTACCCTCGGGGAGCTCATCGACCGGATCAGAGATCGGGGGCTTGATTGCATTGTTGTGAATGACGGTTCAACGGATAATACTTCTTCGATAATACAGTCAATTCCGGAAAGCCATCGCATCGAGTTCTCCCGGAACCGGGGAAAAGGTGTGGCCCTGCGCGCTGGGTTTAAAAAAGCGGCTGCCCTCGGATATACCCATGCCCTGACACTTGACGCCGACGGTCAGCACTTGCCTGAAGACATTCCTTTGTTTTTAAACAAAATCAATGAAAAACCCGATACACTATGGATTGGCAACCGGAAGGTCCAGGCCGGTACAACCGGGCAGCCCCTGCGGAGTCGGTTCGGGGCGAATTTCGGCGCGTTCTGGTATCAATTCCATACGGGTAACAGAATCGCCGACACCCAGTGCGGGTTCCGGGCGTATCCGCTCCACTTGATTCAAAGCCTGGACTGCACGGGCGACCGCTATGAATTTGAAATCGAAATTCTTATTCTTTCTGCATGGAACGGGATTGCAGTTGAACAGGTCCCCGTTCATCGCGTTTATTTCGAGCCCGGAAAAAGCGTATCGCACTTCAGACCGGTTCGCGATTTTCTCAGAATCAGTGTTGTTAATTCAAAAGCATCACTTACCCGAATATTCCTTCCCTGGAAAACTATCCACGCGCCGGGAAAAAGCGCAAAAGAAAAACTTCTCCATCTTGTCAAATCAGAGCTGAAAGCGCATTCTACTCCCCGCCGGGCCGCAGCATCCCTTTCGCTGGGGGTCTTTATGTCGATTTTTCCAATTCACGGATTTCAGGTGGTCACGTTGATGACACTGGCGTTTATTTTCAAGCTCAACCGGGCCCTTGCATTTCTCGGCGTTTCACTCTCATCTCCGCCAATGCTCCCCTTTCTGATCGCCCTGGCAATCGGGATCGGAAAACTGGTAGTCCCGGCAAATATTGTCAGCTTGTCAGGTAGTCCCAAAGCAAACACGTTTCTTCAGTACGGGCTGGAATGGTTTATCGGCAGCATAATTCTTTCTATTATCGCCGGCATCACGACCTATATTTTTGCATATCCTGCTTTTCTCAAGCTGCGACAGGCCAGAAGGCTTATCAAAAAAGGCGCCCGCGGTCCTGAATGAAAAAAAAACCATCATCACACACGCGCCTGCACCGGATTGCGGCAATGATACTCCCGGCAGCGCTTTTTGTCCTTTCACTGATCAGGCTTCTCAACAATCCTTTCAGCGTAAACATTTTTGATTTACTCCCGGCAAAAGACCGTACAATAGCCCGTCATTATTCTATCCTTTCCGCTTTCGACATTATCGATCAGGCAGTTTTTGAAATCGCGCGTACTGATTCGGGCCGGGAATTTGACCATCTCGCCCGCACGGCGTCAACAATAAAAGACTCCCTTGAAGCGAGCGGTTTTTTCAGCTTCCCCCGGCAAATTTCTCCTGAGGACTTTTTTGACCTGGAGCGATATCTGCTGAACAACCGGGCCGCTCTTTTCTCAAAAGAAGATTCCGCGTGGCTTATCCGGCGGCTCTCCGGCGATTCGCTCTCCCGCCGGTTCGCCGGCACCCTGCAGGGAATTTTTACTTTATCCGATCAGACAACAAATGCCCGGGCGCTTGCAGCAGATCCGTTTAATTTCAAGGAGCTCCTCTACAGAAAATTTGCCGCGCTCCGATTCTCGCAATCGATGGAGATTGAAAACGGCTATATTACAAATTCCGGACGAAACAGGATCCTTTTGACGGCAAATGCCCGTGATATCGAATATATTCAAAAAAACAGCAATGCATTTATCACGGCAATTAAACGGATCAAAGAACTGGCGCGACGCAACAACTGTTCTTTTACATGGATGAGCGCGGCCCGGGCGGCGCTGGATAATGAGCGCACAATTCGCCGGGACATCAATTGCACCGCGCCGATTGTTGCCCTGTTTATCATTTTGCTCTGCGCTCTTATTTACAAGCGAAAGCACTACGGTCTGCTGGTATTTCTCCCAACGGCTCTCGGCATTGTCTATACGCTCGCCCTGCTGAGTCTTTTCGGTGAATTGTCAATTATTATGCTCGGTTTCGGCGCCGCGCTTACAGGAATCACCATCGATTATGCAGTCCATTATTTTTACCATATTGATACAATGCCCGGGGACCCGTCCCCCGCAAAAACACTTCTTCGACCGATCAGCGCAAGCGCGCTGACAACATCAAGCGCATTCGGTGCATTGATCATCGCCGGCATCCCCGGCTTGACCCAGCTTGCACTGGTCACGTCAACAGGAATACTGATTGTTGCATTGCTTGCGCTTTCGATCCTCCCGCTCCTCTTCGCACCGTCGCAGCAAACAAAAACAAAGATTCCGGCAATCCCGCTTGCAGAAAAACTCGGACGGTTCTACGAATCCGGTGCGACGAACACGCTCCGCATACCGATTATTGCGGTCGCATGCATTCTCTGGCCGTTTACTCTGAATCTTCATTTCGACGGCGATCCCGGAAAACTGAATGGAATGAGTGCAGATACAAAGAACGCTGAAAAGCTCCTCAATACCCACTGGGGGAATATCCAGGAAAGCATGTTCCTTGTCGTATCAGATTCCACCCCCGACCTTGCGCTGTTGAAAGCGGAAAAAATCCTGGATCCGCTGTTAAATATTCTGGAACAGAAGCACCTGATTGAGCCGGCATCTGCAATAACAGAATTAGTGCCCCCGAGTCTGACACAGTTCGAGAACCGCAGGCGATGGTATGCTGTCTGGGATAGTGCGGCAATTGTGCGGGCATTCAACGTGATCGATTCGGCCGGAAAGAAATTCGGGATAGACGCGCAGCGCTTTGCACCGTTTTTCAATGACCTTCAGCTCAACCGGGGAAAAGAATTTATTTCACCAGACTCGTTTCCTGAAACCATGACCCGGGGCCTGCTTGAAAATTTTATACGGAAAAAGAACGGAATATGGTTTGTCTGTACACCCGTTATTTCTGCAAACGATACATCGTGGAACCACATTGATTCTCTTGCAACCGTTTTCGATGTACGGGCGGTGAATGATGCCATTCTCGGGGTACGCCTTATGGAAATTATTAAAAACGGATTTGTTCAATCCGCACTTTTTATTCCTTTTATAATACTG
>WJKA01000071.1 GCA_014729375.1 Chitinivibrionales bacterium | reverse complement strand
TCTTTAGGCTTTTTCAAATGGAGCGCTACGTTCAGCAGTACAAAAAAAGAAATGGCCAGGTGAAGTGAATTATACGATCCTCTTTCATTGAGCACATGAGTGAACCAGGTACGGCAATCGTTAATCAAATCGTCTTTCAGCGAGGGGACTGCAAACTGAATGGTGAGAAATGTAGTGTATCCTATTGTAAAATGGCTCCCGACCCTTTTGCCGATTGCCATGCTCCGGGAGCACATGCGGGCAAGTTCGTATGCAAGATAGCAGGCAGTTTTACTTCTGGGATAAACAAACAGGTCGAATGGATTTTCACCGGTCTGTTCAACTACCCGTTTGCGCTGCTTGATATTTTTGGAAAGAATCGACTTTTCTTCATCGGCAAGAAGCGAATGAATTGCTATCGTACCTTCCTGCATAGCATGAAAATGAGACATCTCGATAGAACTCATGCAGCAATCGAGGCACACAACCGGCAGCAGGCCGAAAACATTAAACGGTTTGTTTGTTTTATTTCGATACCCGGTGGGAAACGGATCACCTTCATCCCACCGCCATTCATATTGCGATGGATTTATCAGGTATCCTGCAGTATTTGACGAACCGCAAACCGCACATGAGCAGTTCAGCCGGTGAAGACCTTCTTCGGAATGCGAATATGGAAGGTACTGATCATATTTATTTTTTGTCATGTCCTCCCGCAAATCATCCATGCTTTCTAAAATGGCAAAAGACGGGGTCATTTCAAGCTTTTCGAGAATCTGCATGACCGACTCCGACGGTTTGAGCAGATAAAATGATTTTCCCGTTTTTTCTACCCGTTTTTTAATGTTGACAATAAGGCGGATTGCGCCCGAGTCGATATGCGAAACCCCTGATAAATCGAGAACTAGATCCATTGAAGGTTCCGCATTGAGTTGTGCCGACAGCCTGGGAGTCAATGAGGGTATCTCGGCAAATGTTATCTCACCGCATAATGCACACAGCGAATTGTTGTCTACTGTGCTGGAGGAAAATTCCAACGAAACGTCCTTTTTAAAAACAGGTAAACAGTTTATGGATTTTATATTATATCATGCGGTTGGGTATTTGTCAGCAAAAAAAATGATTGTCATTCCTCTTTATAAGACTCAGCCGGGTAGAAAAACGAAACGATTTTTTTGTATGGGAAATTGCGGTGAAGATTGCCGAGAAGGAGGCCAAGGGTGTGAAAATCACTCCCGGACACTTCACTGTCCGGGGCATGTGCCAGCGCTGACAGGGAGAATGAAAAGCGCTTGTTTCGTGCCGCGTGATACACAGTTACTGTTACCGGAATTTTCAGCGTATTTGATACAAACGAATGCCCCTCGAGGGTAACGGTTACATACAGGGTTGCTTCAAGAGGGTCCTGTGTCAATTCATACAGCCCGTATTTTTCACACCGTCTGAACTCTATTTCGAGCTTTTCATGGATTTGGGTAAACAGGGCGCTGAGGATTTTTTGTTCCGATTCATTGCCGGGCCATCCCCCGACTGCTTCGATTGCTGCCTTGTTGTCAAGAGTTTTGAGAAATATTTTTTCATGTTGAGCGGGTATTGTCAGGCGGGCCGCTGTCTTGTTTTTTGCAGCGCATCCAGTCATGACTACTAAAGCAGCCAGAATGGTACAGTGTGCATAATAAACAGTTCGTCGATTCATGGAATAACCAGGAGGCTCCTTTTTTTCATGCTTTTTTCGCCGGTGATACGGTTAATATACGTGAACAGAACAATATACGTTCCCGGCACAACCGGTCGCGTGTCGGAATTGAGCAAATCCCATTGACAGATAAATCTGTATGTGTCCGGTGAGGACCAGGGGAAAACAGGATCATTGTGCTGCGTTGCTGTAAAAACCAGTTGTCCGTCAATGCGATAAACCAGTATCTGATACAGGTGTTCGCCCTCAAAGGAAACCATTCGTCCTGCATGCACCGGATTTGGATAAATTGCAATTGTATCAACATTTTCACTATGGCCAACGAGTCCGTAAATGCCCTGCCGGGTTATCGAACAACTCCAGGAATATGATTCCCCTCCGGTAAAAGCAGTAGGGAGCAGTATCCATCGTTCATCTGAATCATTCCACTGATAAATGCTGAAATCGGATGCACCAAGTGCTGTTCGTGAATTTTTTTGCGCGAAATCGCCGTGAGAAAGCGAAATAGTCATCTGCATAGTATCTACAACATCAATCCACGAGGGGGGGAACGTGACCGAATAGAATGAGTTGAGTGAAGCAAGTTCCGCAAAGGAGAGTTCATTATTCATTGCAGTAGTTGCCCGTGCAGTGGTGAATTCCATATCGCAGCGGAGGCTGTCATGAGCGATGAACGACAGCGACGCGCTTCCTGTTCCGGCGGCAGAGGTGATAGTATATACACCGGTGTCGCCGGGAAGGTGGTGTATTGCACAGCGTGCTGCAACGCTGTATATACCGGGGCGGTCAATGCTGGTATGCCAGTAATACAGTGAGTCATAATCAGCGCCCGTTGTAACAGGGTCCCATCGGAGGGTAATAGCATTCCACCGGCACAATACATAGTCCGGGGCCGGGACATCGGCATCAGGATCGGCGAGGGATTCAAAAGTATCGGGATTCATTGCTAGGGTCAAGGCTATCGAGTCAGTCAAATCGCTCCATAGCGGGGGGAAGGCGATCTCATAAAAGGTATTGAGGGGGTAGAGCTCGGAATAGAGAAAATTTTCCATCATGAGCGATGATTGATTTCCGGATGAAATCGACAGTACGCAAGGAAGGCTGTCATGTGCTGTAAACCTAACTGAGGCCGTACTCCGGTTGTACGGATCTTTTGCGGTGATGTGTCCCGTGTCACCGGGGAAAAAGGTGGTCGTGCAGGCAAGAAATGCCGCAATACCGTATCGTGCCCTGGTGCCCAGGCCGTTTGTCGCAACAATTATTATGCTGTCAAAATCATGCCAGTTCGTAATAGTAAATGATGCAATGCCTTCGGTATTAAACGATAGAGACGCCAGCGAATCCGCTGTTGCCGGAGCTGAAGGTTTCAGTATTGCTGTTGCCGCCCAGGTCTGAGAGACGGGCGGTCCTCCGATACTGTCTCTTCCGGCAAATTGCACGCGTAATTGTTCCGCATGGCTGTCGCTGCGACCGAATGAGTAGGTATTCATGCCATAGGGCAATACAGATTTGGTAATTGAGTAGTAGTGGTCCAGGGAGTCTTCCGCATAGCTCCATTCGGGCAGAAGAGCGGCTTCACTGATAAACCGGAGCGAATCCGCGCGCGCACCCGTAAAATATGAGGCCGCGTAGAAATCGGCCAGAAGCCGGTGCCAGGAATAGCCGTACTGCTGTGATGCAGATTTCAGGTTTTCATGGAAATCGAGCGCCTGCATATAGTTATTGTCAAATATTGTTTTAATAAAGTCTATTGATGGAGGAGATACAGCGCGTTCGTACAGGTACATCATCAGAAACACATTGAAATAATCATCATACCTGTCCCTGAGCATGGGTAGTGTTGGAGAACTGAAATACTCGCGGGAATACTGGATGTAATCGTTGATCTCATCGAACGCAAGATCTTCCATAAGCACTGCCGAGCCCTCGATCCAGGCAAGAGGAAAATCGTCAAGCTCGACAAGGTTCCGTACCTGCCACGACATGGCATATTGAATAGTATGAAAAAACTCGTGCGCGCAGGTTACCCGGATTCCCTGTTCGGGATATGACTCGTAATCCATATATGTATTAGTCCATCCTTCCCACTCATTGCGCAATTCAAATATGCTCGTAAATCCCCTTTCTGCCTGTGGAATGGGATCGCCATGCAGTGTCTGGCCGTAATAATCATCCCAGAGAAGTTCTCGAACAACCACTTTGTAAATGCCCGGCGTGCCGGGGGAGTCTTGTGAAGGGTGCGGTGGAGGGAACCCGAACCCGTCAACCTCCATCGACCAGGAGCTGTCAAGGGCCCAGGCAACTTCATCAATATAATCGGGAATACCATTCGGACCACTCGTTTTGCTTCTCCAGTCTGATTGGTCATAGCCATACTGGTCGGTCGGGTCCACGGCATTGTGCGAATCGGCAAGCGTATAGAAAATTTCAAAATGCCCCGACGGCGAGGTGTAATAGACAAAATCATCGGGGATTGCAATTGCCTTCAGGTACGTGGTTTTAAATTCAGCACTGACATAATCCCACATTTTCGAAAGCATGTATAAATCCGCCTGCGAGGGCCGGTAAATCGATTTTGTATTATCGGGCACGGGTTGAATACCGGCTTTTATCTGAAAATAGGGGGCCAGTCTGGTTTCAAATCGACGGATTCCCTGTATGCTGGGGCGGCGGATAATTTCACTGCTTGCCTGTACTGATGAAAGCCTCCGTGTTTTTGCCGCAAGAGGGCGGATACAGAAAAAAAGAACGGCCAGAATTACTATTGGATATCCGGATAATTTTTGCATAATTTCTGCAGGGTGCAGGGTATCTCATATTTAGTGTACTGTATCACATATACGAACATGTTTCCACGGGCCCTTTTTGTTCCTGTATTCCTTTCTCACTTGCCGTCGCTATGGTGGAGCAGGATCAGTTGAATACACCCGGGGTTCGCTATCTTCGCGTCACGACACGAACGAAAACAGATCCAGAGTAAAACGCGTATCTGCGGTTCATTATACCAGTATACCTTAATGTATGGATTACGAGTCCTGCGGATTGAATATTTCACTGATAGTCTGTTCGGGTCTGCTTTCCTGGATAGAATAGTCACTTTTGTATGAATTTGATCAGGTGCCGCAAATTCAATTATTCACCCGGCTGAGCAGGTGCTTTCTTTTTGAGTGGAGCGTCCAAAAAGAATTCGGTATGAGTACTGAGACTGTAATGGCTTATGCCTTTTCAAATTCCGGGGCCAGCGAGTTGAGCGATTCAAACCGGCCTGCATTATGGTAAAAAAGCTTTTTTGCATCTTCCAGCCGACCGCACTCTTTCGCTGCATCAAGGAGATTCAGATATGTGTCTTTATCGATCGGGTTCAGTTTGATTGATTCCAGAAAAAGAACAAAAGCGTCTTCATAC
>WJKA01000070.1 GCA_014729375.1 Chitinivibrionales bacterium | reverse complement strand
TTGCACTGCCAAATATCACATCATCCCATTTCACAAAAAACGGGAATCTTTTTGGGTCTCTTACAAAACGGAACGTTAAAGAAACTCAGGCAGGAGGAGCGCGAGGCTGTTGCTGGCGTAGTGAAGTGCAGTAATGAGGGGTACTGCTTGGAATCTCGTATTGCTGCTGAAGAAGTGGTATGGTTGTTGAAAGCGCAACAGGCGATACAGCCTGTCTCTTTGCCATTGCCTGCCACATGCAAGCCATACAAGGGCCATGCATGTGTTCGGATTGCTCTCCAGACCCCAGTTCAGCTTTTAAGTTGTGATGAACATGGCTGTGATGAGCATGCTCATGCGGAACATCGCAGCATTTCTCGTCTTTGCAACTGCATGTATTGCGTGCTAATGGTCCATGATTGTGGAATTTGGGGAAATGAGAGGTAAAAGAAAGAGAGCTGTACAGTAAGAGCAAAACGGCACCCACCGTCTTCTCCACTTTGTGCATTCTTCTTCCTGTTATCGTTTGCATGTTCTAAAAATACTTTCTGCTCGCTTTATCACCCAGCAGGACAATGGGCGATTTTTCCCGGCACAAAAACTATAAATCAGTATCCCTACCATATTCATCTTCTTTCTTGAGCCGGTTTTCTATTGTCAAGCAAGCCTGTTATATTGCCTACAACGGGTAAACTCCGAAGAAAACCTACGGAATGAACCGCAAAATCCCTTTCATTCCGTAGGTTTTTTTGGAGTTTGTTTTGGTAGCATGCCCGTTTGCTCCTTTCCGGGTCGAGCGCCGATATAAAACTCATTCGCACAGTATACATATAATAATTGGTTCCCGTTTGTACTGGCAATGGTTTTCGATATTTTCTATTGAAACAGTTTTTACTTTAAAATGCCGATAGTGCCTATACGCTTATTAGTAAAGGGTTTACTCGGGAGCGCTGCTCCCTACCCCGCCCTTACATGAACAAGCAAATGCACTGGAATTCCTCCTGTGACAGTCCATAGCTGTAATCAGACATTTTCCCTGGAAGGGATTTAACACGCCATGCACTCGCAACGCGGGCGTTTGCGTAGCGTGAACGCCCGCGTTGCTGGAGGGACGGCAGTTCCTTTCCGTGTGCAAATTTAATTTCCATGTAAAGAAAACCATTTCCATTCGATCACAGTAAAACCTCCGGCAGTTGTAACCGGTAGTACCTGAAGTATCAACAGGTGGGTTTATTGTGGGCAGCGCAGAAATAAAGCCTGTAATTCAGAAAATAATTATTTTCTGTACGTGAAGCCTGTTATTTTGACTGGTTTTCAGATAAAATATCCCCGAAAACAGCATTTTGGCTCGGGTGTCGATAGCCAGGGCATCTTTCGATGGAATGTTGTCTTGCAGCAGCAGTCTTCCCTGTGGGTCAAAAAGGGTTATAGTAGCTTTGTGATATGATCTGTTGCGGCAGTGTATTGTTTTCCCTTTTCTGAGAATAGCAATTCCGGATTGTGCTGCTGTGCCGGCAAGAAATCGCTTTCCGCTGAAAACGTCTTCGCCGACCGCAACTGCAGGACCTGTTCTGTCCCAGTAGTCAACAGCCTGGATTTTATAATATCCCTCCGGACTTCCTGAAGGAGAATTATGTATGAAGGTCGTGGAGAAGAAATCGGCATTGTTGACACACTGATAGTCACCGTTTTCGGTTTCAGAATAAAGGACCTTGTACGTTTTGATATATTTAGAAGAGGTTTCATTCCACCTGATAACCGTTTCGCGTTCACCGGTTAGTGAAGGTCCTGAATTGTCTTCAATCCAGACATTGCTGACAGGTCCGGGGCCGCTTGCCGGCCGGGGAGCAAGGATAACAAGGCTTATGCCCGGGCAGGGGAGATCAAACTGCATGGTGAAGGCCCCGCCGGAAATGGCTGCTTCTGCAGGAGGCACAGCAGTCTGCAATTCCATGGAATCCCGTAACGCGGCCAGTTGACCGGCATCCGGTATTTCCGGTCCCTGCATGGAAACCACTGTTTCGTAGTATTCTTTATCCCAGATATGGGTGTAAATTTCCCCTGAGAGATCATCGACCGGCCCTCCCATCTTCTGCCATACACGAAATGCGTTTGAGTGGTGCTCATCGATTTGATACCGGACCAGCATGGCTTCAGAAAAAGGAAGATTGTTGAATGTTAAATCAATAGCTGCGTCATCAGGGGTGGATTCAATGTAGTACTCCCGATTATTCAGTATAAGGACAGCAACCCTCCCGTCGGGGTCGCGCGTGGCCAGCGCTTCAACCCGGCCTGTATTGTCGGGATCATCCTTGTTATTGCTTGTCGGGAACGGAGGAGAATCATAGCCGGTAGTTCGAATATGCGTATCGCCAAGGAGCGAGAGCATTTCGTATGTCAGAATGCTTGTTTTTTTGATATACGCAAAGTGGTTTTCATCAGCAGACCGGAAACGGCAGAGCATGGAACGCCCCGGCCATCCGTGGATGAATGCATTGTCCTGGTTCATTAATTGATACCGCCCGCCATAATCTTCAGCAACTTTTGTCTGACAAGCCCATATTCTGCACGCGACCATGGCCGCGTATGAAGGACCGATTTTCCAGGCAAGCGGCATACCGTGCCCGGCAACCGGATCGGACTCATCATCAACCAGAAGAATGTTATCTTTGAAATCCGGACAGTCCTGATTGATAAAATCGATTTTATTCTTAGCGTCTTCAACCGCCAGCCAGTAAGGGCCCTTGCTGTGCCATTCCACAAAATCAATTCGAGTGCCCGTGTCGCCCGAAAACACATTGACCGAATCATGGCACCAGCGCAACAGATACTGGATAAACCCGTCACCGTCACTTCCTGCGCGGCCGGGGCCGCCGTACATGAGCGCGGAATCAACTGCATGGATCGCCGCTTCATCGGCCTGAAATTTTATCACCAGATTTTTAAACCCTTCGTCGGTTTTGGGATACGGCTCATTTTCAGTCTCAAACATCCAGCCGCGCACTTCCTCGATTCCGTATCGTTCAACACAATGCTCCACAAGGGCCCAAATAAAATTTTTCCAGGTGTCCCGGTCTTTTTCGCTGTTGACAAAATCAAGTTGTCCCCAGTTTTTCATTCCCCGCGGCCCACCCATGAGCTCAAAATTCGGACGCATGCCGTTTTCGGTAATCTGATCAAACACGGCATCAAGACCCGACCAGTCATATACTGGCGCCGATGGACCAGTAGTGTCGACTTCAATGGTGTATAAAAGATTGTGCAGACGCATAAACTCGATGCTGTTGTGGGGGATTCCACCGATATACATGGTATTCAGCCGGAATTCTCTTGAATGTGCCTCATAATGCCCGCTTGCATGACCGGTACAGCGCCACATCCGCTGTAAAGGTGCAATTTCATCATCAGCATCAACCGCAATTGAAACCTGCTCTGCAGCCAAAACGCATGGTGCCAGCGAAATAATTATCAGATACAGTAAAGCATTCCCAAAATAGCGGTCTTTCATGTAGTTCCCCCGACGAAGTGTCAATAATAGTTTGAATTATACAATTTCGAAGGTTCGTACTCAAGCATTTTTCATGCGGTTCAGGCCGGTTTCATTGTAGACAGGTCAGGGGCGATGATTGTTACTAATTCGGCAATTAGAAATCTCGTGCTATTTTCTGTCATTCCGGATGTGGTTCCCTGTGTATATGCTTTTTGAGCTGCAGGAGCTGACGTTCGAATAAAGCGGGAATGACTGCTGAAAACATTCATCCAGCATCCGGGCAGTCCGTTTTGATAAAGTATTTAAAATTTTATCAATGTATCGGTTACAAGTGCAATGCATTCATCAGATTCATTGAGATTATGCCCGGTGTGCTGAATAACATGCATGTTTTCTAAAATCGACCGGGCGTATGAGGTCGAAACGACCTGGTCAAGATCACCGGCGATATGAATGGCCGGACAGGTGATACTGTGGACCCGCCTGGAAGCTTTAAGAACAAAACGCGCAACCGCCGCGCCGGCAGCAGGTTCCAGTGATACCTGCTGCGGCGTTGATGGTATTTCGCCGGATTTGTAGACAGGAAGTGCAAGAAAAACAGCGCCCGCCAAAGAATGCCTGCACGCTGCAAGAACTGCAACCGATGATCCCAGTGAATGGCCGGCTATCACAACCCGGCCTGGAATTGAGTCCAGAATTTCATGCACCATTTTCAGCCAGTCATCAGGAGTAGCCGGACCTATCTTCGGAAGATCGGGTGCGATGATATCGATGCTGCGCTTGCGGAACGGCCCGATAAACGGGGCCCACCATCGAGAGGTGTTTCCCAGCCCGTGAAGTAATAATGCGGTAATTCCCGTTTCCATACGAAGTATATCTTTCCAGTATGCGCTAAAACCGGAATTCATACGCCGCGCTGAGCTGATTGTCCCACAAAGAGCTGCTCAGCACAGTGCTGAATTCCGCTTTGGCAAAAACAGCGTGGCGCCGGGTGATTTCCCAGGAATAACTCGACCTCAACCCGGCTTCATTGACCGGATCTGCATTCCGGTCGTTGGTGTGCTCAAATGCAATGTCGATGTCTGCATGCATTTCGTCGGGGATAAAGTGCCAGGTCATGCCGGCCGACGGTGAAAGCAGGGTAAGGCCGTAATTCCCTTTGGAGGTATTCACCGTTGCCGAAAATCGGGTATCGAACGGAATGTTGTCGTACCTGGTTGTCAAAGCAATCACGCCGGTGTTGACATCGAGAGATATGTCTTCCAGGAGTGTGTCAAATACCAGCCGCGATCGTGAATTACTCAGAGAGAGCGATACGGTATTATCGACAATTCCGATCCGGCGGGAATACTGTATGCTGGTCCCGATCGTGCCGAAATGATTGTCGCGGTTGTCGGTAATTTCTGAAGAGTTCACTTCTTCAGTATTGCTCATCATGGTAATTGAAATTATCGGCAGCGTATTACTCCAGAACATCGTTGCCGTAAGGTCAAGACCGAGCCTATATGCAGGTGCTGTTTTCAATCCGGCAAGATCATTCCGGTACAGGGACAGGCCGCCGCGCACCGAGACTTTCCGGTCGAACAGGTGAATGCCGTTTGACAGGCTTACACCCGCTTTGTCAACTGGCTGGTTTTCATTGCCCAGCGACTGATAATTCGTGCCGGCAAAAAGATAGCTGAATTCAAATTCCTCATCAATGGAGCCGATCGGCATTTTGAATTTCACGCCTGCATCCCAGATCATGGACTGCACAAGCGCACCGCCGTTGATTACCTCTGTTGAATCAACCGGTATGGGCAGGGGATATGTCGTTTCATTCATGATTATCAGTCCCTTGACATCCCGGGGCCAGATCGGCAACGATGCATCTTCGCCGAGCGCGTCGGTGATCTCTTCATTGGAACTCGCGCCGTTTGAGATATCATCGGTACAAATGCTGAATGCAAAATCCGAAAACAGCGTGATACGGCGTTTCCACAGCACGAGACGGGCATCCAGGCCCGCAGCAACATTGTCTTTCGGGGTAATGCCGCGAATCTGCTCCTTGAACACCGTATCGCTCAGCGTTGTGTCGGTCTGAGTGGTATCAAGATTGACATCCGGGACAAGCAGCGATATCTGGTCTATCGAACCGGGATTGTCTTTTGCTTTAAGCAGGTCGAGTCCGAGGCTGAACCGTTTCTCATTGCCGACCTGAAACCGCGTGGCAACCAGAGAGCGCTTATAGGTACCGTCTGCATACGCACTCACTTCCTGATTGAATGCATTGACCGTGTCGACAAAATTTCCGGCAGTATCGTACATGATTTTTGACCGTGCAAGCGCCTCAGTGTTGAGTACATACGGCTCAACAGGCCTGTGCACATTCCCGAATACAACATCAATACCAAAACGTCTGTCCGAAGATTCAAGGTTGACCTCAAGCCCGCGCACGCGCTGGTCCCGCAGCATGAAGGTATTATACGCGGGAAAATTATCGCCAAGGCTCATGCGAAGCATATGGCTGTACCCCGCGCCCACCCTGAACCGCTGGAGCGTCTGACGGTTCTTATCTTCATCCGTGCTGAGCGACAGGTTGTAATTGTAATACTGCCTGCCGCGGTATCCGTTCCCTGAGGCTTCGATAACCGCTGCGCTGTGGGTGCTGTCGCGGAAGTTGCGATAACTGAGCTCACTGTTCACCCTGCCGGTATGCAGTATTTTTTTCGGCGTTACCGGCTTGAGTTCACGGGCCTTCTGTTTCATATCTTTTCGTTTTTCATCGGAAATGCTTTCCTGCGGCACGAGATAAAAGCGAACCGATGCATCTGCAAGCCGCGTGC
>WJKA01000069.1 GCA_014729375.1 Chitinivibrionales bacterium | reverse complement strand
CCTGAAGATGACAATAATCTCTTTATCGAAAACAGAAAGGTAATCTACCGGACAATCGATACGATGCGCTTTGTCGATCAGGATAATATTGCGGGAGATACGTCATACTACACATTTCAAGGGATCAAACTGATGGCACTGTGTATGTTCAATCCTCAAAAGTTTTTTCCTCTTGATATTTTTGGTGAAGAGGCCCTCAAGCTCTATGCTGAGGCTGCGGTCTTGGGTCTGAAAGACTATCCCGACAGATATAATCCCAAACCGATCCTTGTTGATACGGCAAATGAGGTCTGGGTCCCGGATACCGCGGTCCTCAAGGAAATGAATTACGATAACATTCTGCAGCGGATTCCGGTTACGATCGGGTTCAATATCCCGACATTCAAGCTGCTCGATGTGCTTGCGGTAGAGGCCGAATGGTTCGGATCTGAAAATAAAAATATCTATTTCCATTATATCTCTGCCGACGACATTCCCCTTCCGCAAGCCGCCGCGCCCTCAGGCGATTACGACAAGCATGCCTATCGCAATGAGGACAAATGGAAATGGTCGATATATGCGAAAAAAACCATTATCGATGGATTCAGTATTATCGCACAGGCGGCAAACGACCATATCCGTCACCGCATTTACTATGTCCAGAACAAGGACATTGAAGAAATCCTTACGCGTCATAATCACTGGTACTGGATGTGTAAGATTAATTATGATTTTTAATCAGGTAGTTTACTTAAAGGAGGTTTTCTCATGTCACCTGTTCGAAATAAAATTATCCTTGCTCAGGGTCTGGCGCTTTTCCTAGTCCTGATGTCGTCGTCTGCAGAACCATTTCAGCCGTCTACGGCACAACGCCGCCGGATTAATTTCAACACGACATGGAAATTTTACAAGGGCGATCCCGGCAGTATCCCGTATGTTGAGCAGTATAATGATAATTCCTGGGAGACTGTTTCGATTCCCCACACCCTTGAGGTCACAACTGCCGACAATCCCGAACTTTACCGCGGCATTGGCTGGTATCGCAAGCGATTTACTCTGGATGCAGATAAAACAACACACAAAATATTCATCGAGTTTCAGGGAGTCATGCAGGTGACGGAAGTCTGGGTGAACAATACAAAAGTCGGGAAATATGAAGTAAGCGGATATGACTCATTTCATTTCGATATCACCGATTATGTCAATGGTCCGGGCGAAGACAATCTGATTGCGGTCAAATGCGACAATTCGGAAAACTCGAACTGTCCTCCCGACGGCGAACGGATGGATTTCATGCTTTTCGGCGGCATTTACCGCGATGTTTTTCTGGTGATCACCGATAAAATGTATATCAATTTCCCCTGGGAGGCCCGGGAGGCGGGGATATATATCACTACTCCGGATATATCCTCGACAAGCGCTAAAGTCAATATTCGCACAACAGTAAAAAATGAGTACGTTGCCGCAAAGTCATGTGAACTTCGCACAATAATAGTCGATGCCGGCAATGAAGTTGTCGATTCGGTAGTAAGCACACAAAGCATCCCGGCCGGTTCGGTCCATACATTTTCACAGGAAACAGACCCGGTATCAAACCCTCGCCTCTGGTCGCCCGATTCTCCTTATCTGTACACGGCTTACAGCCGGGTTGTGATTGACAACACGCCTGTTGACCTGCAATCGACACGGTTCGGCATGCGATGGTTTGAGGTCAAACCCAATTCCGGCTTTTTTCTCAATGGCGAGCATCTCAAATTGTTCGGTGCAAACCGCCACCAGACATACCCGTTTGTCGGCAATGCCGTGCCCAACAATATGCAGCGGTGGGATGCCGGGCAGATGAAACGAATCGGAATGCAATGGGTACGGGCGTCACATTACCCCTATGATCCCGATTTTCTTGATTACTGCGATGAACTCGGTATGCTTGTCCTGGAAGAAGGTCCTACCTGGATGGATGAAGGTAATGCAACATGGATGAGTAATCTGGAAAAATCATTCAGAAGCATGATTCGCCGCGACAGAAATCACCCAAGCATTTTCATCTGGAACACCTGTGTCAACCATCACGGATGCAAAAATATCCTTCGTGATGCAGCCGGTGAAGAAGACCCGACACGGCTGCGGGGACAGTGCGATGTTCCCTGTCCCATGTGTTTCAATCATCCCTTTACCGAATCGAACGGCGCATTCTGCATCGAGCACACCGGTCACATGTTTCCAACAGCCCGGTACAGCGAAGAATCCCGGCTGGTCGAACATGCCCAGAAACACTGGGAAATGCTGAATACCTCCTACGGCACACCCGGGAATTCAGGAATGGCCGCATGGTGCATGTATGATTATAATACGTACCATAACCATTGGGAAGGCAAGGCATGCCATGGCTTGTGCGACTTGTTCCGAATACCGAAACATGCCTTTTACTGGTATCAGGCCGAGCTTACCGAAGAACCGATGGTTTACATTGCCGGCTATTGGCGGCAATCATCGCCGTCACCGGTAACCATATTCAGCAACTGTGAAGAAGTCGAGGTATTTGTCAATGGGGTAAGCAAAGGCAAATCAGGTCCGGACCGCGGAAGCGGCAAGGCCGGGTTGACAAGCCCGCCCTTTATTTTTAATATCCCGTATGAAGCCGGAGAGCTCAAAGCAGTCGGCTATATCGGGGATGCGCCCCGGGCCGAGCATATCAGGAGAACTCCCGGTGCGGCTGCAGCAGTGCATATAGCAGCCGATTTCGATACGCTTGACGCCAACGGCGCGGATCTCACCCGGCTGGTTGTTTCGGTCGTGGACCAGAACGGAACAGTCGTCCCTGATGCAACAAACACCATTACTTTCGAAAAAGCATCAGGGATCGGCACGCTTATCGGTGAAAACCCGATTGACGCGGTTGCCGGTAAGATTATAGCGCTTGTGCAGTCACCGATGGAGCCGGGTACCGGAACATTCGCGGCATCATCACCGGGACTTAATGAAGCGACCGCAACGATTGCATTCAGCAAAGGCCGGGCAGGATTACCGGCAAAAAATCCCATGCCTCAATTTGAAGCGATTTTTGACAAGCCAACCAATGCGTTTTTCTATGAAAAACCCGGTCACCTGCGTCTGCAGCTTGGCAAGCGACAGCACGTATCCGTTGCAGTGATAACAACCAGCGGCAGGATAATTAAAAAGGTCGCCCGCGGCACCTTTAATGCGGGCGCCCATGTAATTCCCGTTTCCCCGGGGAAAATGCCCAACGGCAGTTACTTCTGGCAAATGATCGTGGATGGCCGGATATTTACTGAAAAGATGGTCGTGATGAGGTAGTATCGAAGAGATGGAGAGATGGAATAATGGGTACTGAGATACATTTCCCCCCAACACTCCGTCACTCCATCATTCCACTACCCCATTCTTTCACACAAGGAGGTTCAATTGAATATCGGTGGTATTGATCTTTTCATTGTGATAGCGTACCTGGTTGCGGTACCGCTCTTTGGAATTTATTTCCGCAAGTATGTAAAAACCGACCAGGATTTTTTCCTTGCCGGGAAAATGCTTCCGTGGTGGGTAATCAGCATGTCGATTATCGGCACTAATATCGGTGCGTACGACTACATGGGGGCGGCCGGTGGTGCGTACCGGTTCGGTATTGCCCAGGCCAACTACGAATGGATCGGCGCAGTTCCAGCCATGATTCTTGCGGCAATGCTGTTTGTTCCGTTCTACTGGAAAGCCGGCGTGTATACGGTGCCCGAGTTTCTGGGAAGGCGCTATAACCAGGCGGTCCGCACCATCGAAGCGCTTTTGTGGGGGTTGTTTTTAGCTTGCGTGCTGGGCGTCTTTTTCTGGGCCAGTGCGCTTATGTTGAACGAATACCTGGGGCTCTCTATCTGGGCCAGTCTGGCTATCACTGCGGTAATCGTTGGCATCTATACGATCACCGGCGGTCTTGCCGCGGTTGCCATGACCGATGTTGTCCAGCTTCTGGTCATGTTTATCGGCGGTATTGCACTGACCATACTTGGTCTCTGGACTGTCGGGGGCTGGGAAGGGCTCACAAAT